>NZ_JBLBUC010000001.1:0-232231 GCF_047290665.1 Streptococcus lishijunsis
GGGGCTTAATTATATATCTAAATACTCTGTTCATAAACTCAAGCTATTGTTAAACATCTAACTATTATATTCCCTATACCATAAAAATCATTATTTGTAAAGGACATGGATGTCCTGTTCAGCTCTGTTTAATTGGGTTATAATAGTTTCATCAAATGGAAAAGGAGTTTTAAGATGAAAGACCGTATTGAGTTTATGACTATCCTTATGAAACCTACCCTCTGCCAAGCTAAGCTTTCTTGTCAAAGCCAAACTGAGCGCCAAGAATTGGAGCGTATCAGCCGTCTTCTTCTGGCCAAACTACTTGAAAGGCGAGAACTACTAGAGGATGAATGCGAATTCTATCGCTACTACCAACTAGCTCTAACTCTTTACTTGAAACAAAAAGGAAGTTTCTCTTCTTAACGAGAAGGATTAGGCTAGCTTACAGAAAGTTCGTAGGTTAGTAGATAGCTGAGCAAGTTAGTTAGAAATTACTAGACTAGGGTTTAAAACAATAAAAAAGCTAGTATTTTTTTAGATTTGTGATATAATTTACTATGTAATGGGTTTAGCCCAAAAAAATAATTAGGAGGCCTTAAAATGGCAATCGTTTCAGCTGAAAAATTTGTACAAGCTGCTCGTGATAACGGCTATGCAGTCGGTGGATTTAACACAAACAACCTTGAATGGACTCAAGCTATCTTGCGTGCTGCAGAAGCTAAAAAAGCACCAGTTCTTATTCAAACTTCAATGGGTGCTGCAAAATACATGGGTGGTTACAAACTTTGTAAAGCGCTTATCGAAAACTTGGTAGAATCAATGGGTATTACTGTACCAGTTGCTATTCACCTTGACCACGGTCATTATGAAGATGTTCTTGAATGTATCGAAGTTGGCTACACTTCAGTAATGTTTGATGGTTCACATCTTCCAATTGAAGAAAACCTTGAAAAAGCACGTGTTGTTGTTGAAAAAGCACATGCAAAAGGTATCTCAGTTGAAGCCGAAGTAGGAACTATCGGTGGTGAAGAAGATGGTATCGTAGGTGATGGTGAATTGGCACCAATCGAAGATGCTAAAGCAATGGTTGAAACAGGTATTGACTTCTTGGCTGCAGGTATCGGTAACATCCACGGTCCTTACCCAGAAAACTGGAGTGGTCTTCACCTTGATCACCTTGAAAAGATTACTGCTGCTATCCCAGGAACTCCTATCGTTCTTCACGGTGGTTCAGGTATCCCTGATGATCAAATCCAAGAAGCTATTAAACTTGGTGTTGCTAAAGTAAATGTGAACACTGAGTGTCAAATTGCTTTTGCAAACGCTACTCGTCAATTCGTTCGTGAATATGATGCTAATGAAGCTGAATACGACAAGAAAAAACTCTTTGATCCACGTAAATTCTTGAAACCTGGTTTTGAGGCTATTACAGCAGCGGTTGAAGAACGTATTGATGTATTTGGTTCAGCTAACAAAGCTTAATCACTAAAAAAGACTTGCTTTAGCAAGTCTTTTTTTTATGTGAAAAGATAGTTGGGAGCCTTTTAGACGAAAAACATGGAAAAATAGGTTGCATTATCTATAAAAAGATAGTATAATAGACAGGTATGTGGTGCTAGCACATCCGTAATAAAATAAATGGAAGGGAATCAATTATGGCTAAAGTTTGTTATTTTACAGGTCGTAAAACTGTATCTGGAAACAACCGTTCACATGCGATGAACAAAACAAAACGTAGCGTTAAACCAAACCTTCAAAAAGTGACTGTACTTATTGACGGTAAACCAAAAAAAGTTTGGGCTTCAGCTCGTGCACTTAAATCAGGTAAAGTTGAACGCGTTTAATTGAGTCGAGAGCCCATTTGGGGCTCTTTTCATTTATAAGAACCTAAAGCTCTCGTTAATTTTTTTACAAGAGTCTCAAACTGTGGTAGAATAAAGTGATAGAAACTTTTTGAGGTAAAAAATATGACTGTAAAAATCAATACAAAAGATGGTCAAATCGAGCTATCTGATGATGTTATTGCAACAGTTGTTGGTGGTGCAGCAACAGAGATTTTTGGTGTTGTAGGCATGGCTAGCAAAAGTGCTTTTAAAGATAATTTTCAAGCCCTCTTACGTCGTGAAAACTTTGCTAAGGGTGTTGTGGTTAAATCAACAGATGCAGGGATTACAGTAGATGTTTATACTGTAATGAGCTATGGTGTCAAAATTAGTGAAGTATCTAAAAATATTCAGGAGCGTGTCAAGTTTAATTTAGAAAACCAATTAGGTTTGAGTGTTGAGACAGTGACTGTTTATGTTCAAAATATTAAAGTTGTAGGAGAAGGTTAGTGTCAAATATTACAACAAGTTTATTCCAAGAAATGGTGCAATCTGGAAGTACCCGTCTTGGAAAACAAGCAGAGTATGTGAATTCGCTTAATGTTTTTCCAGTACCAGATGGTGATACGGGAACTAACATGAGTATGACTATGGAAAATGGAGCTAAAGAAGTGTCTGATAAGCCTGCTGTGACAGTGGGGGAAGTCGGTCAGATTTTGGCGAAAGGTCTATTGATGGGTGCTCGTGGAAATTCTGGTGTCATTACGTCTCAACTTTTCCGTGGATTTGCTCAAAGCATCAAAGATAAAGAAGAGTTAGATGGGGAAGCTTTAGCGCATGCTTTTCAGGCGGGTGTTGAAGTGGCTTATAAGGCCGTGATGAAGCCTGTTGAGGGAACGATTCTTACGGTGTCACGTGGTGCGGCTACTGCTGCTTTAAAAAAGGCTGATGAGACAAGTGATGCTATTGAAGTTATGCGTGCAGCTTTAGACGGTGCTAAGGGTGCTCTTGCTAAAACGCCAGAAATGTTGCCAGTTCTTAAAGAAGTAGGTGTTGTGGACTCTGGAGGTCAAGGACTGGTATTTATCTATGAAGGGTTTTTAGCTGCCCTTACAGGTGAGTATATCGCATCTGAAGAGTTTCAGGCTACACCAGCAACGATGACTGAGATGATCAATGCAGAACATCATAAATCAGTAGCAGGTCATGTAGCAACAGAGGACATTACCTATGGTTACTGTACAGAGATTATGGTTGGCTTAAAGCAAGGACCGACATATGTCAAAGAATTTAACTATGAAGAGTTTCAAGGTTACTTGAGTAATTTGGGTGATTCACTGTTGGTGGTTAATGATGATGAAATTGTTAAGGTCCATGTTCATACTGAAGATCCAGGACTTGTCATCCAAGAAGGCCTCAAATACGGTGCTCTTGTAAAAGTCAAAGTGGACAATATGCGTAATCAGCACGAAGCTCAAGTACAAAAAGAAGCAGAAGACATTCCTGAGGAAAAAGAGTGTGCTATTATTGCTGTTGTGGCAGGAGACGGTCTAGCTGATATTTTCAAAGCGCAAGGTGCTGATTATATCATCTCAGGTGGACAGACGATGAACCCATCAACAGAGGATATTGTCAAAGCTGTTGAATCTGTTAATGCAAAATCTGTTATTATTCTTCCAAATAATAAAAACATTTTCATGGCGGCTCAAAGTGCAGCTGAGGTGGTTGAGGTACCAGCAGTTGTTATTGAAACAAAGACAATTCCGCAAGGTCTGACTTCTTTGTTGGCTTATGATATGACGAGACCACTAGAAGAAAATCAAGAAGCTATGACCGCTAGCTTATTAGATGTCAAAAGTGGAAGTATTACTTTAGCTGTACGCGATACTACCATTGATGGACTTGAGATTCATGAAAATGATAATCTCGGTATGGTTGATGGTAAGATTGTTGTTTCTAATCCTGATATCGAGTATGTTCTTAATACAACATTGGCACAGATGATTGATGAAGATAGCGAAATTGTTACTATTTTTGTTGGAGAAGATGGTGATAATGATCTTGCTGAAGACTTGGCAGCTAATCTTGAAGAAAAATATGAAGATATTGAAGTGGAAATCCACCAAGGTAGCCAACCAGTATATCCATATTTGATGAGTGTTGAATAGTATAAAATACAGTTATCCCATCAGGGATAACTTTTTTTGACCAAAAACAGCGGAATTTTCAGATAATTGTTGACAATTGATTTTAAAATGTTAGTATTTTAAGTAAGTTATTTAGGAATGACGATTGTCTTTTTTGAGAATTTTGGAAAAATTTTCTATAATGACTTGAAATTTTAGGATAAAGTGTTATTATGATAGGTAAGACTTTGAATTTTTAGAAAATTCGAATAAGAAATGGATTAAAGGAGGATCTTGTGGAAAAAATCAAGCTAAAAACAAGTAAGACAGGTTCGCAATTAGTGCTTGAAACCTTGTTTACGCTAGGTGTTGAGACTATCTTTGGTTATCCAGGTGGTGCTGTTTTGCCGCTTTATGATGCTATTTATCAATTTGATAGTATTCGTCACATTTTAGCAAGACATGAACAAGGTGCTCTTCATGAAGCAGAAGGCTATGCTAAATCCACTGGTAAATTAGGTGTTGCGATCGTGACAAGTGGACCAGGGGCTACCAATGCTATTACAGGTATCGCTGATGCTATGAGTGATAGTGTTCCGCTCCTTGTCTTTACTGGGCAGGTAGCTAGAGCAGGTATCGGAAAAGATGCTTTTCAAGAAGCTGATATCATCGGTATTACCATGCCTATCACTAAATATAATTATCAAATTCGTGATGTTCGCGATATTCCTCGTATTATTACAGAGGCGGTACATATTGCGACCACAGGAAGACCAGGACCAGTAGTGATTGATTTACCAAAGGATATTGCAGAGGCTAGAACAGATAGCTATTACGATCCAGAGCTTAATCTTCCGAGTTATCAACCGACACTAGAGCCCAATGGTTTACAGGTTAAAAAGATATTAGAGGAATTGACCATTTCTAAAAGACCTCTCCTTTTAGCGGGAGGTGGTGTCAATTATGCGGATGCTTCGGAGGCATTACGTGCTTTTGCTGAGCGTTATCGTATTCCTGTGGTATCTACTTTACTTGGTCTGGGCGCTATATCGGTAGATCATGAGCTTTCCCTGGGCATGGGAGGGATGCATGGTTCTTACGCGGCTAACATGGCTTTAAGCGAGGCAGATTATATTATCAATATTGGTGCGCGTTTTGATGATCGTCTAACAGGTAAGCCTTCCACTTTTGCTGTCGATGCAAGAGTGGCACATATTGATATTGATCCTGCTGAGATTGGCAAAGTTGTCAAGACGCATATTCCTGTTGTTGGAGATGCCAAGGCTAGCTTAGAGATGCTATTGCAGTTTGATGAAGTGAGGTGTGACCACCAAGCATGGCTAGCGCAAGTTCTTGAGAATAAACAAAGAGCACCATTTAGTTACGAAGACTCTAGTGAAGTGATTAAACCTCAAAAAGTGATTGAGATAATTGGGAAATTGACGAATGGGGACGCTATTGTCGTGACAGATGTTGGTCAGCATCAGATGTGGGCTGCACAGTTTTACCCTTATAAGCATCCACGTCAGTTGGTCACATCTGGGGGTATGGGAACAATGGGATTTGGTATTCCTGCGGCTATTGGGGCTAAATTGGCCAATCCTGATAAGGAAGTCATTCTATTTGTCGGAGATGGTGGCTTTCAGATGACTAATCAAGAACTAGCCATTTTAAATGGTTATGGTGTTCCTATCAAAGTGGTATTGATTAACAATCATTCTCTAGGGATGGTCCGCCAGTGGCAAGAGTCATTTTATGAGGAACGTCGTAGTGAATCAACATTTGATGATGAGCCAAATTTTCAATTGTTGGCTGAGGCTTATGGTATCGACCACTACCAGATAACACATCCAGACAGTCTAGAGCAAGATTTGGAGGTTATTACAAAAGATAGACCACTATTGATTGAGGTGCATATCTCTAATCGTGAACACGTCTATCCAATGGTACCGACAGGTAAGAGTAATCGTGAGATGTTGGGGGTGAGATTTAATGCGTAGGATGTTGACAGCTAAATTGAAAAATTCGACAGGTGTTCTCAATCGCTTTACGGGTGTTCTCTCACGCCGTCAGGTCAATATCGAGTCTATCTCGGTGGGACATACAGACGAGCCTAATATTTCACGTATTACCATTATTATTGATGTGGAGAGTTTGGAGGAGGTTGAGTTGATTATTAAGCAGCTCAATCGTCTGATTGATGTTGTTCGTGTTCGTGATATTACGGATATTCCTCATCTGGAGCGTGAAGTTATTTTAGTTAAATTAGCAGCACCTCCGACCAAGCGGGCAGAAATTTTAGCTATTATTCAGCCTTTTCGTGCCAGCGTTGTTGATGTGGCACCTAAGTCAATCACTATTCAGATGTCAGGTGATGGTGAAAAGATTGAGGCTTTGCTTAGGGTTATTCGTCCCTATGGTATTCGTAATATCGCACGCACTGGCGCTACTGGATTTTCAAGGGATTTTTCCTAAGCGCTATCTTTAAAATCCCCAAATTATCAATAGAAAAGAGACGATTATGGCAGTAAAAATGGAATATGAAAATGATGTAAAAGTAGCAGCACTTGATGGCAAGAAAATCGCTGTCATTGGCTATGGTTCACAAGGTCATGCGCACGCCCAAAATTTGCGTGATTCAGGACAAGACGTTATCATCGGTGTTCGTCCTGGTAAGTCTTTTGACAAAGCTAAAGAAGATGGTTTTGAAACTTACCCAGTAGCTGAAGCGACAAAATTAGCTGATGTTATCATGATTTTAGCACCTGATGAGATTCAAGCGGATTTGTATGCTAATGAAATCGAGCCTAACCTTGAAGCAGGTAATGCTCTTGGTTTTGCACATGGTTTTAACATTCTCTTTGAATATATCAAAGCTCCAAGTGATGTTGATGTCTTTATGTGTGCGCCAAAAGGTCCAGGTCACTTAGTACGTCGTACTTATACAGAAGGTTTTGGTGTACCAGCTCTTTATGCTGTTTACCAAAACCCAACTGGTAATGCTAAAGATATTGCAATGGCATGGTCAAAAGGTGTGGGTTCTGCGCGTGTGGGCTTACTTGAGACAACATTCAAAGAAGAAACAGAAGAAGATCTCTTTGGTGAGCAAGCGGTTCTTTGTGGTGGTTTGACTGCTCTTATCGAAGCTGGATTTGAAGTGTTGACCGAAGCAGGATATGCACCAGAGTTGGCTTATTTTGAAGTGCTTCACGAGATGAAATTGATTGTTGACCTTATCTATGAAGGTGGATTTAAGAAAATGCGTCAATCTATCTCAAATACAGCAGAATTTGGTGATTATGTATCAGGTCCACGTGTTATCACAAGTCAAGTTAAAGAAAATATGAAAGCTGTTTTGGCTGATATTCAATCTGGTAAATTTGCCGATGAGTTTGTGACAGACTATAAAAATGGACGTTCACGTTTGGAAGCGTATCGTAAAGAAGCAGCTGACCTTGAGATTGAAAAAGTGGGCGAGCAATTACGTAAAGCGATGCCATTTGTGGGTCAAAACGACGATGATGCTTTCAAAATCTATAACTAAGTATCTATTGTCTAACAAAAGAGCCTTCAGGCTCTTTTGTTTTAGAGATACTAAATGTTATAAATAGAGACGATTATATATAAAAAGGAAGACAAATGATAACTGCAAAAGACATCAGTAATGCCTATAAGGTATTAGAACCTGTGGTGGAGAAAACGCCGCTTGATTTTGATCGCTATTTATCTCAAAAGTATGGTGCGACCATTTATCTGAAGCGTGAAAATATGCAAAAAGTGCGCTCCTTTAAGTTGCGTGGTGCTTATTATGCTATTTCCCAACTATCTCAAGAGGATAAAGAGCGCGGAGTGGTCTGTGCAAGTGCAGGAAATCACGCTCAAGGAGTGGCTTATACTTGTAATGAGATGAAAATTCCTGCAACTATTTTCATGCCTGTAACAACACCACAGCAAAAGATTGGTCAAGTTCAGTTTTTTGGTGGGCAATATGTGACTATTAAGCTGGTGGGTGATACTTTTGACGCCTCTGCTAAGGCAGCTCAAGAATTTACAAAATCAGAAGCGATGACCTTCATTGATCCTTTTGACGATGATAATGTTCAAGCGGGTCAAGGGACAGTAGCCTATGAGATTTACGAGCAGGCTAGAGAAGAGGGGGTATCTTTTGATGAGATTTTTGTACCTGTCGGTGGAGGTGGTCTTATCGCTGGTGTCTCCACTTATCTTAAAGATGTCTCACCAGAGATAAAGGTCATTGGTGTTGAGGCAAATGGTGCACGTAGCATGAGAGCTGCTTTTGATAAGGGCTATCCTGTAAAATTGGAGGAAATTGATAAATTTGCCGATGGTATTGCTGTTCAAAAAGTAGGTCAGCGCACTTATGAAGTGGCTCGTCGCCATGTGGATCAGTTAATAGGTGTTGATGAAGGCTTGATTTCTGAAACCTTGATTGATATGTATTCGAAGCAAGGGATTATCGCTGAGCCAGCGGGAGCAGCTTCCATTGCAGCACTTGAGGTAATGAAAGACGAGATAAAAGGGAAAACTTTGGTTTGTATCATTTCTGGAGGTAATAATGATATTAACCGTATGCAAGAAATGGAAGAGCGTGCCCTTATCTATGACGGCGTTAAGCACTACTTTGTGGTTAATTTTCCACAGCGTCCAGGTGCCTTGCGTGAATTTGTAAATGATATTTTGGGACCTAATGATGATATTACACGTTTTGAGTATATTAAGCGTGCTAACAAAGGTAAAGGTCCTGTTCTTATTGGGATTACTTTGGGGGATAAGAATGATTATGAGGCTTTAATTACACGCTTATCTGGCTTTGACCCACATTATATCAATCTTCACGGTAATGAAAGTCTTTACAATATGCTCGTATAAGCTATGATTTGCTGGTTTTTTCTTGACAGAGTTAAGTCTAAAGAGTATACTCACAGTAAGCATAGCGCTTACAAAAAGGAATAGGAGAGATTTATGGTTATTGCATTAGTTAGCTTGGCTGTTGGAGTGGTATTTGTGACAATGATACTTATCAGCGCTCTTTATGTTGTCCGTCAGCAGTCGGTTGTGATTATTGAGCGTTTTGGGAAATATCACCGAACAGCTATGAGCGGTATTCATATTAAGTTGCCTTTGGGGATCGATCGTATAGCAGCACAGGTTCAATTGCGTCTCTTACAGAGTGAAATTGTGGTTGAAACCAAGACTAAAGATAATGTTTTTGTGACGTTGAATGTCGCTACTCAGTACCGTGTTAGCGAGGAAAATGTCACAGATGCTTATTATAAATTGATGAAACCAGAAGCACAGATTAAATCTTACATTGAGGATGCGCTTAGATCTTCTGTTCCTAAATTGACTTTAGATGAGTTGTTTGAGAAAAAAGATGAGATAGCACTTGAAGTTCAACATCAAGTAGCTGAAGAAATGTCGACTTATGGTTATATTATCGTTAAGACGTTGATTACTAAAGTAGAGCCAGATGCTGAAGTCAAGCAGTCGATGAATGAAATCAATGCCGCTCAGCGTAAGCGTGTGGCTGCTCAGGAGCTAGCAGAAGCTGACAAGATTAAAATTGTAACGGCTGCAGAGGCTGAGGCGGAAAAAGATCGTTTGCATGGTGTCGGTATTGCACAACAACGTAAAGCAATCGTTGATGGTTTGGCAGATTCTATTCAAGATTTGAAATCCGCAAATGTTCACCTCAGTGAAGAGCAGATTATGTCTATTTTATTGACTAATCAATATCTCGATACCCTAAAT
This sequence comes from Streptococcus lishijunsis, assembly GCF_047290665.1. NCBI lineage: Bacteria > Bacillati > Bacillota > Bacilli > Lactobacillales > Streptococcaceae > Streptococcus > Streptococcus lishijunsis. The sequence goes on from NZ_JBLBUC010000001.1 coordinate 9,704, forward strand.
ACCTTTGCTGATAAGGGTAATCAAGCGATTTTTCTACCTAATAACCCAGATGGGGTTACAGATATTCGTACGCAAGTCTTATCAGCTTTAAAAGTGAACTAAAAAAACTCGTAAACATTGTTTACGAGTTTTCATTTAGTTTTTTTGTGTGACTTTGACAAAGAGTGTACTAATGACAAGTCCTACAAGAGCAAAGGTAATGTAGCCCATATTGTAGTTTCCAAGAGGGACGACACTTGTAAAGAAGTGATTGAGCGATTCTGGTAGTTGGAAAAGCTCGGTTTGAGCAGATAAGGTGCTAAGTGCGTCATAGAGCGCTGGGATAGCTGTTAGAGCTACTGTACTACGATAAACAAGTGTATTTTCTCCAATGACAGGCTTGAGAAATACCAAGAGAATGAGGACGATTGTCAATGGGTAGAGGAGGAAGAGGACAGGTAGTGACCATTTAATCAATTCGCTCAATCCACCGAAATAAAAGAGTGTGGCAATCAAGGTGAAAATAGTTGCCCAAGTCACGTGTGATAGTCTTGGGAATGTCTTGTGGAAGTATTCGGCACAGGCTGTGATGAGACCTGTTGAGGTGGTAACACAGGCAAGGAAGATAGCCATGGCTAAGATAGCTTGTCCGATATTACCCATATAATATGAAGAAGCTTGACTGAGGACATTTCCGCCATCAATAGGTAGGTTATTTAACTGGAAGCTTCCATCAGCAAAGCTAAAGAGTGATTGAGAAGTGGCACCGATACGTGCAACAAAGACATAGATAGCGGCTAGCAAAACAGCTGCGATTACGCCTGATTTAAGAGTGAGTTGTGCAATTTCTTTTGGTGAGTTAGCTCCGTAGTGTTTGGCAGCATTGACGACTAAAACAGCAAAAGCAAGAGCAGCAAGGGCGTCCATTGTTCCATATCCTTGGATTAGTCCAGCGACAAAGGGAAGGTCTTTAAAACTATCGCTAACAGCAGCACTGGCATTATAAGCTTGGCCTAAATCACCTGCTGGAGAGATAAAAGAAGCGATGATAAGGATAAGAAGAATCAAAAGCAGTGTCGGTGTGAGGTACTTTCCGATACGGTCTGCAATTTTGCTAGGACGAATGGCTAAAATATAAGATAGCCCAAAGAAAAAGAGACCATAGATAACTTTAATAGCAAGGCTATTACCAAAAATAGGAGCAATGCCGACAGAGTAAGATGTCGCACCTGTACGGGGGATAGCAAAGAAAGGTCCTATAGAGAGGTAGAGTGCAATAGCAAAGAAGCGCGCATAGCCCTTAGAAGCTGGTGCTGCTAAGGTTTCGACGTCATTTTTACCAGAGTAAGCAACAGCAACAACCCCTAGAAGTGGTAGTGTCACTCCCGTAATGATGAAGCCTAGGACAGACTGCCATATATTAGCACCAGAGTAGATACCAAGGAGGGCAGGGTAGATAAGATTGGCTGCTCCGAAAAAGAGAGCAAAGAGCATGAGCCCAACAATCCAATAAGTTGATTTTTGACGCATATGGTCCTCCAAATTGTATATATTTGACTATAATTGTTTGACAATTCATTATAGCAAGTTTAAGATAAGCTTGTCAATAAACTTGGCTGAGAAAAAAACCATGATAGCCTTAGAGCTATCATGGTTTCGCATTAGCCCAAGAAACGTTGTAAAAATTCTTTAGTTCGCTCTTCTTGGGGATTTTCAAAGATTTGCTGTGGTGTACCTTCTTCAGCGATAAGTCCCTTGTCCATGAAAATGACACGGTCAGAGACATCCCTAGCAAATTCCATTTCGTGAGTCACGATAATCATGGTCAAGCCTGATTTGGCTAGTTCTTGCATCGTTTTTAAGACTTCACCGACCATCTCAGGGTCAAGAGCTGAGGTTGGCTCATCAAAGAGCATAGCTTCTGGATTGACAGACAGTGCGCGAGCGATAGCGACACGTTGTTTTTGCCCACCAGAGAGCTGTTTTGGTTTAGCTTTCCAATACTGCTCGGTCATACCAACCGTGTTGAGATTTTGTTTAGCGATTTCTTCGGCTTCAGAACGGCTACGCTTGAGCACAGTTGTCTGAGCAACGATAGCATTTTCAAGGACATTGAGGTTTTCAAAAAGGTTAAATGATTGAAATACCATGCCGAGCTTTTCACGGTAAGTCGTCAGATCATAGCCTTTTTCAAGCACATTGGTTCCATGATAGAGGATTTCGCCGTCTGTTGGAATCTCAAGGAGATTGATAGAACGTAAAAAGGTTGATTTACCAGAACCAGAAGAGCCGATAATGGAGATGACTTCTCCTTTGTTGACAGACAGAGAGATGTCTTTTAACACTTCGTTGTTACCAAAGGATTTTTTTAAATGCTTAATTTCTAAAATCGTATCAGTCATTAGTTATTTCCTCCGATAGTGGTGTAGCTGTCTTGGTCAAAGCGCTTTTCAATGTAGCGTAGGATACGTGTCACAGTAAATGTCAAGATAAAGTAGATGACAGCAATGATAAAGAAGGTTTGGAAATATTGGTAAGTCTGCGTAGCGACGGTATTTCCAGCAAAGTAAAGCTCTACTACAGAGATAACATTTAGGACAGAGGTGTCTTTGATATTGATGACAAATTCATTTCCTGTTGCAGGAAGGATATTGCGAATGACTTGTGGTAAGACGACTTTTCGCATGGTCTGAGCATGTGTAAATCCAAGTGCAGTAGCAGCTTCAAATTGCCCCTTATCAACAGCAAAAATACCACCACGCACAATCTCACTCATGTAGGCTCCCGTGTTGATGGAGACGATAAAGAGGGCAGCTAAGGTACGATCAATAGAAATACCAAAAGCCTGTGCAGTTCCGTAGTAGATGACCATAGCTTGTACAATCATCGGTGTCCCACGGAAAATCTCGATATAGACATTTAACAACCAGCCAAAAGCTTTTTGTAAAAAGGCAAGCACTTTGTTAGAGACGATTGGTGCTGTACGATAGACTCCGATCAAAAGACCGATAATAAGACCTACAATAGTCCCTACAATAGAAATCAGTAGGGTAATCCCTGTTCCACGTAAAAATTGTTGCCAGTTTTCCTTGAAGATTGTAAGCACTTGGCTGATAAAAGAAGCGTCTTTGTCGTCATTAGCCACAACAGGCTGAATGGTAATCATCTCATCCATAAGGTCGTCTTGCTGTGTTTTTGAAATACCAGCTAAAACTTTATTGACTTCAGTGATACGGCTGTCGTCTTTTCTAAGACCAACAGCGATGTTCGTATCTGATTCGGCAGTGCTAAAGCCATCTGTCAAATTGATCATTTTAAGATTTGGGTTGGCGTTTTGAGCTGAGATAGCGTCAGGGCGCTCAGAGACATAGGCATCTACGACACCAGACAAGACCGCTTGACGGAGTTGGTTGAAGTCTCCCATAGCGACTTCTTTGTTGGCGCCGTTGATTTGGTCGATGAGGTTGTAGAGATAAACACCTTGTTGGGCAGTGATTTTAGCGCCTGAAAAATCAGCTAGACTACTAGCGTTAGCATAGTTTCCATTAGCATTCACCACTAAGGTTGGTTTAGAAATATAATAGGCATCTGAAAAAGCAATTTCTTTTCGACGCTCTTCTGTCGGGCTCATCCCTGCCACAATCATATCAATCTTTCCTGAAGTGAGCGCAGGTACAAGCCCCTCCCATTTGGTTTTGACGATTAAGAGTTTTTGATTAAGCCCTTCGGCGATTTTTTTAGCGATTTGCACATCATAGCCATTAGCGTATTGATTGGTGCCTTCAATTTTCACAGCGCCATTACTGTCATCGTTTTGTGTCCAGTTAAACGGCGCATAAGCTGCTTCCATCCCTATACGTAAGTATTCATCAGCTTGGGCTGTGGATACTCCAGCAAAGAGTAGAAAAAGAGCAGCTGTAATACTTATAAAAAGTTTTTTCATTACATACTCCTGAAAAATAATATACCCTACCTATTTTATAAAAAAAAGCCTTAAAAGGCAATATGATTGTTCTTTTTGATAGGAAGTGAGCTATTTTTGGATGTCTTTTTTTGTGTTGGATTTGTCAGTGGTGATAAAGAGTTGTTATCGTTATGATAGAGATTTTCTATTAGGTTTTAGGGCAAAAACGTGGTATGATAAAAAAGTAAATTATGTATGGGAGGATAATCCTTATGAAAATAAAGAAATTATTGGGAATCGCTGGGCTGGCTGTAGTAGCTAGCGCTGTTTTAGTGGCTTGTGGCTCTAAGACAAGCTCATCAGATGGTAAAGAAGAAGTTAACTTTGCAACAGTCGGCACTACAAAACCGTTTTCTTATGAAAAAGATGGCAAATTAACAGGCTATGATGTCGAAGTGGCAAAGGCTGTCTTTAAAGATTCGGACAAGTATAAGGTCAATTTTGAAAAAATTGAATGGTCATCACTCTTTACAGGTATTGACGCAGGAAAGTATCAAATGGGTGGAAACAATATCAGCTTTTCAAAGGAACGTGCGTCTAAATACCTCTTTTCAACTCCGATTGGCTCAACACCATCTGTGCTAGTGGTACCAAAGGATAGCGACATTACCTCTTATGACGACATTTCAGGACACTCGACTCAGGTCGTCCAAGGGACCTCAACAGCTACACAACTTGAAAACTATAATAAAGAGCACAGCAGCAATCCAGTAGATATCAACTATACTGAAGAAAATATCAACCAGATGTTAGCTAATGTCAATAGTGGTAAATTTGATTTTAAGATTTTTGATGCCCCATCGGTTAACACTATCATCAAAGACCAAGGGTTGGATAATGTAAAGACTATCGATTTACCATCAGATGAGAAGCCGTTTATTTACTTTATCTTTGGCTCTGACCAAGAAGACTTGCAAGACTTTGTCAATAAACGCTTGAAAGAGCTTGAAAAAGATGGCACATTGGCTAAATTATCTGAAGAGTACCTTGGTGGTAATTACGCTCCAAGTGCTGATGAAATGAAGATTCCATCGGCTGACTAATCTCCAAAAAAGACGTGTAAGACGTCTTTTTTTAGTGTCTGAAAGATAGCTTATAGTTGTAAGCTATAACTAACCCTCTATTTTTAACAATTGGAAAAATACCGAGGGATATGGGATAATAAGACCATATCAAAAAAGAAAAGAGAAAAGCTATGACATTTAAGAAAGTATTAACAGGATTTGCTCTTGCGACAGTAGCCGTTTTAGGATTGGCAGCATGTTCGTCCAATAAAAGTGCCTCATCAGATGATAGTAAGACAGTCAAAGTTGGAGTTGTTAATATGTCAGATACTGAAAGGGCACGCTGGGATAAGATTAAAGAGTTGGTTGGTGATAAAGCTAATATCGAGTTTACAGAGTTTACCGACTATAGTCAACCTAATGAAGCCTTAGCCAATAAAGAAATTGATATCAATGCGTTCCAGCATTATAATTTCCTTGAAAATTGGAATAAAGAAAATAATCAAGACCTTGTCGCTATTGCAGACACTTATCTAGCGCCTATCCGTCTTTACTCAACTAAAGTGAAAAAAGTGAGCGAGCTTAAAGATGGTGCGACAATCGCTATTCCAAATGACCCATCAAATGGTAGTCGTGCTCTTTATGTTCTTCAAGCAGCAGGGCTTATTAAGCTAGATGTGTCTGGTAAAGAGATTGCCACAGTAGCTAATATCAAGGAAAACACAAAGAATATTAAAATCGAAGAGCTAGATGCTAGCCAAACACCACGTTCACTAGCTGATGTTGATGCCGCTATCATCAATAATACTTACTTAGAGCAAGCTAACTTGACCACAGATGATGCGATCTTTGTTGAGGAAAAAGATGATAATTCACAACAATGGATTAACGTTATTGCAGCTCGTAAAGATTGGGAAAAGCAAGCCAACGTAGATGCTATCAAAGCTATCGTTGATGCTTATCACACAGATGATGTGAAAAAAGTTATTAAAGATACCTCATCAGATATCCCACAATGGTAATTCCTTTTGGGATAGAGGGTTGTTGACTAAAAGTATGGGTAAAGGAGTTGAGACAAGGGTTTCAACTTCTTTACTGATTGAGGAGACATTATGCCATTTTCAACTGAAAAGGAACAAATCGCAAAATTTGAAACAGATGAAATTGTCCAGCATTATTTTGAAGTATTACGAACGCTAATTGCTAAAAAGTCTATTTTTTCGCAAAATATAGGTTTACGAGAAACCGCAGCTTATTTGGGGGAAGTATTCACAGCAGCTGGTGCTCATGTGACCATCGATGATAGTTATAAGGCGCCATTTATCATTGCGGAGTTTAAGGCAAGTCGTCCTAATGCTAAGACTATTATTATCTATAATCATTATGATACAGTGCCAGCAGACAGCCAGCAAAGCTGGTCAACGGATCCGTTTACCTTGAGTGTTCACTATGGTCTGATGTATGGTCGTGGGGTTAATGATGATAAAGGTAATATTACAGCTCGTCTTTCTGCCGTTAAAAAGTACATGAAAAAGCATGATAATCAACTTCCTGTTAATATTATCTTTATCATGGAAGGTGCAGAAGAGTCGGCTTCGACTAACCTAGCGGATTATTTGGCTAAGTATAAAAAGCGCTTAGCGGGTGCTGACTTGCTGATTTGGGAAGATGGTAGTAAAAATATCAATGACCAGCTTGAAATTTCAGGAGGTAATAAAGGGATCGTCACCTTTAATCTCAAAGTCGTCTCAGCTGATGCTGATATTCATTCTTCTTTTGGAGGGGTTATTGACTCAGCTGCCTGGTATTTGATCAATGCTTTAGCAAGTCTTAGAGATAGTCAGGGTAGGTTGTTAGTAGAAGGCATTTATGACAAAGTTATACCACCAAATGCGCGTGAGTTAGAATTGGTGGAGCGCTATGCCAATAGGACAGCTAACAGCCTAAAGCAAATCTACGGTTTGACCTTGCCGACTTTAAAGAGCGAGCGTCGTGAGTTGCTTTACCGTTTGTTTTTTGAGCCCTCTCTTAATATTGAAGGCATAGAGTCAGGCTATCAGGGTGAAGGTGTAAAGCCTATCCTGCCTGCTTCAGCTAGTTGCAAGGCTGAGGTGCGTTTGGTACCTAGTTTGACACCAGAAGGGGTCTTAGAGGCGATTCGTAACCATTTAGATAGATCAGGCTTTGAGGCTGTGGAGATAGAATATACTCTGGGAGAGATGAGTTATCGTAGCGATTTATCGGATGATGCAGTGTTAAATGTGATTTCATTGGCAGAGACATTTTATGAAAAGGGGGTGTCAGTTCTTCCGACCTCTCCTGGCACAGGACCTATGCACACTGTTTATCAGGCACTTGGTGCTCCCATGCTAGCTTTTGGTATCGGAAATGCTAATAGTCATGACCATGGTGGCGATGAAAATGTTAGCATAGCTGATTATTATACACATATCGAATTAGTGGAGGCTTTGATAGAATCTTATGAGTAAGAATATAATGATAGATTTAAACCATATCGATGTGACTTTCCGTCAAAAAAAACGCACTATTGAGGCAGTTAAAGACGTGAGTTTGCAGATTAACAAGGGGGACATTTACGGTATCGTAGGTTATTCGGGAGCTGGAAAATCAACACTTGTGCGTGTTGTCAACCTCTTGCAAGTACCAAGTAAGGGTAAGATTAGTATTGACGGAGACATTATCTATGAGGATAAGGTGACTCTAAGCAGTAGTCAATTACGTCAAAAAAGACGTGATATTGGGATGATTTTCCAACATTTTAATTTGATGAGTCAATTAACAGCAGAGCAAAATGTTGCCTTTGCGCTCAAACATTCGGGTTTATCTAAGCAAGAAAAAGCAGAAAAAGTAGCTAAGCTCCTAGACTTGGTTGGTTTGTCAGATCGCGCTCAAAATTACCCTTCACAACTCTCAGGAGGTCAAAAACAACGTGTGGCTATTGCACGAGCGCTAGCAAATGACCCTAAGATTTTGATTTCAGATGAGTCAACATCAGCACTAGACCCTAAGACGACCAAGCAAATTTTAGCCCTTCTACAAGAGTTAAACCGAAAATTAGGTTTGACCATTGTCCTTATCACGCATGAGATGCAGATTGTCAAAGATATTGCTAATCGTGTGGCTGTTATGCAAAATGGGCACTTGATAGAAGAAGGGTCTGTTCTGGATATCTTCACTAATCCTAGAGAAGACTTGACTAAAGATTTCATCAAAACGGCTACGGGTATTGATGAGGCGCTGGAGAAGATTTACCAACAGCCATTGATTAAAGACTTGCCAGACGATTCACGATTGGTCTTGCTCAAATACGCAGGGCATAGTACAGATGAGCCGCTTTTAAATAGTATTTATAAGCGCTTTGGTATTACAACTAACATCCTTTATGGTAATATCGAGATTTTAGACAATGTACCTGTCGGTGAAATGGTTGTCGTCTTATCAGGCGATGAGAAAAATCTGGATGAGGCTTTTAAAGCGATTGCTGCAACGGAAGTTGCCCTAACTGTATTGAAAGAAGGTGACAAGGCATGACAGAATGGATACAAACATATCTCCCAAATGTATATCAAATGGGCTGGACAGGAAGTTACGGTTGGTTGACAGCTATCAATCAGACGCTTTATATGACTTTTTGGTCTTTTCTTATCGGTGGTTTTATGGGTTTGGTAGCGGGCTTGTTCCTCGTTTTGATGGGGCCTCGTGGGGTCATTGCCAACAGCCTTGCTTTTAACATCCTTGATAAGATTGTCTCGGTTTTTAGAGCCTTGCCATTTATTATTTTACTTGCCTTTATTGCACCTGTGACACGTGCGATTATAGGAACAACCTTAGGTTCACAAGCTGCGCTAGTTCCGTTATCTTTGGCAGTTTTCCCATTCTTTGCTCGACAAGTACAAGTCGTTTTAGCAGAGCTTGATGGAGGTGTTATAGAAGCAGCACAAGCTTCTGGTGCGACACTTTGGGATATTATTCTGGTTTATCTCGGCGAAGGCTTGCCTGATTTGATTCGGGTGTCAACAGTAACCTTGATTTCGCTAGTCGGTGAAACAGCCATGGCTGGTGCCATTGGTGCAGGTGGTCTAGGGTCTGTTGCCATTACGAAAGGGTACAACTACTCACGAGACGACATTACTTTAGTGGCAACTATTTTAATCTTAGTTTTAATTTTTATCATTCAATTTTTAGGGGATTTTTTGACCAAAAAACTCAGTCATAAATAATGGTATGCTTATAGTCAGTAAAGGGTTACTTCATTTTTCAGCCTTATGGTTTAAAAATGAAGTAACCTTTTTTGCAATCAACTATGCTCAGATAACCTCAAAGTGAAAAAGAAATAGACATTTTAGCTGGTTTGACGACTTTTAGTGGATATGCTATGATAAAGACAATGAATTAGTTAGGAGACACTATGAAACGCCTCATTAAAACTTGGAATCGCACCAGCTTAATCAAACGAATTGCTATGGGTGTGGTTGTCGGTATGTTACTAGGCTTACTTTTGCCTAAAGTAGCTGTTATCGGTTTATTGGGAGAGTTGTTTGTAGGAGGGCTAAAAGCAGTTGCCCCTCTTTTGGTTTTTACCTTGGTAGCTAGCGCTCTTTCAAAGCATGAGTCTGGGCAAAAAAGCAATATGTCCACGGTCATTTTTTTGTATTTATTAGGGACGTTTGCAGCGGCCTTAGTAGCTGTTTTAGTCAACTATCTCTTCCCCTTGACCTTAGTATTGACACAAACCACACAAACAGAACTTTCTGCTCCTCAAGGGGTTGCTGAAGTTTTTCAAGATTTGTTATTAAAGGTTGTTGATAATCCTGTCAATGCCCTAGCAACGGCTAATTATATCAGTGTTTTAGCCTGGGCTGTGGTCTTTGGGCTAGCCATGCGAACAGCTAGTCAACATACCAAAGACCTGATGCAAACGATGGCAGAAGTGACTTCAAAAGTGGTCAGCTGGATTATCAATTTAGCGCCTTTTGGCATCTTAGGCTTAGTGTTTACGACCATTTCTGAAAACGGTATTGGGATTTTGAGCAAGTATGGTTTGTTGATTGTGACATTGATTGCTACGATGCTTTTTGTCGCTTTGGTCGTCAACCCTATCATTGCTTTTATCATGACACGTCAAAATCCCTACCCTTTGGTGTTTCGTTGTTTGAAAGAATCAGGAGTTACAGCTTTCTTTACACGTAGTTCGGCTGCGAATATCCCTGTCAATCTAAAGCTCTGTCAAGATCTAGGGCTTGACCCTGATACTTATACAGTATCTATTCCTCTAGGGGCCACTATCAATATGGCTGGAGCGGCTATTACTATAAATGTATTGACGCTTGCTGCTGTCAATACACTAGGTATCACTGTTGATTTTCCAACAGCACTTTTACTTAGCATTGTCGCAGCTGTATCAGCTTGTGGAGCATCGGGTGTGGCAGGTGGCTCGCTGCTTCTCATTCCTGTGGCGTGCAGTCTTTTTGGAATTTCAAATGATCTTGCCATGCAAGTCGTAGGGGTTGGTTTTATCATTGGAGTTGTCCAAGATTCCTGTGAAACGGCTCTTAATTCATCAACAGATGTGCTCTTTACAGCTATTGCAGAGCAATCTGTCTGGGGTAAGAAAAAAACGGTTAAATAATAGAACTTATTAAAAGCCTTGACCATTTGGTCAAGGCTTTTTAGTTTATTTAAAATAACCTAGGTAGTCAAATTTTTCAAAGGTATCGTTATTAGAAATAGCAACGATGATATCCCCTTCTTGAAGTGGTTGTTGTAGAGCTAGGTCAGTATGGAGCTTGTCCGTTTTTGAGTGACGTAGGCCGATGAGGTTGAGATTGTACTGACGTCTGACATCTAGCTCGACAATGGTTTTTCCTATCCAGTCTTTAGGGACGCTAAATTCAATGACTTTGATGTCTGATTCGATTTCAAAAACATCTGTAATGCGTTGGCGTAGGAGTTGTGAGGCCAGACTGCTACCAGACTCACGCTCAGGTGAGATGACTAAGTCAGCGCCAATTTCATAAAGTACTTCTTGGTAAGTTGTATTTCGTGCTTTGGCGATAATTTTAGGGACACCTAGTTTTTTACAGTGCATAACGGCTAAAACAGAAGCCTCTAAGCTATTACCAGTCGCAATCACGACACAATCACAATCAGCAATGCCGATGTGTTTTAAAAAATCAAGGTCTGCAATGTCGCCAATGGCAGCCTTGGTAGCATATTCTGAGACAGCTTGGACATTGTCTTTAGATTTGTCACAAGCAATGACTTCTTGATCAAATTTACTGAGGTCATAGGCGACGGTTTGTCCAAAAATACCAAGACCTAGTACACCGATAATCTTATGTTTCATAAAAAAGTCCTCTTTCATTAGATTCTAACCTAGGATGATGTCAGTTTCAGCATAAGTAATGTCTTTTTGTTGATTTTGTAAAAGAGCCATAATGACTGTGATAGGACCGACACGTCCAATAAACATGAGCGCTATGATGACGAGCTGTCCAGCTGTTGAGAGCTGAGTTGTTAAGTTCATAGAGACACCGACGGTGGCAAGAGCACTTGTCGCTTCAAAAAAGAGTGCAAAGGGATCAAGCTGAGGTTCTACCTCAAGTAGGCAGAGATAGCCAATAATGAGCACGCTAAAGAAGAAGACAAGGACACTCAAGGTCTGTCTGATGACCCTTCTGGGAATCCCTTTAAAGCGATAAGTGACCTGCGTCTGACCACGAATTTCAGATTTGATGAGGAGAAATAAGACTGCTAAAACAGTGACTTTTAGACCTCCAGCGGTCCCTCCAGGGCTTCCTCCGATAAACATCTGTAGGATATAGATGAGTCCTGTAGAGTGTTCGGTTGTGGTGTAGTCGATAGTTGAAAAACCAGCTGTACGCATGGTGACGCTTTGAAAAAAGCTGACCAAACCTTGTCCCCAGAAGGGCAGTTTTTCGATGGTTTCTGGATTACTTGCCTCAAGAAGCCATGTGAGAGCAGTTCCTGTAACCAGTAAAAAAGCAGTAGCGCTTAAGACGATACGTGTGTGGTTACTAAGCCTTTTGGTGAAGGCTTTTAGGCGTTTGGGCTTGCTTTTTAGAAAGTGTTTGCTGGCTTGATAGAGGTCTTGCCAAACCATAAAGCCAAGGCCTCCAGAAATGATTAAAAAGGCGATGACGAGGTTGACGAGAGGATTGAGTTTAAAATCCTGTAGACTACTTGAGCCTAGATTATCAAAGCCAGCATTACAAAAGGCAGAGATGGCTAGGAATATACTATTAAAGATACCATTAGCTACGCCATAGCGAGGAATAAAATCAATGGCTAATAAAAGTGCACAGACTCCCTCAAGAAGCAGGGTCACACGGTAGATCGTAAAGAGATAGCTCTTTAAGTTATCAGCGCTATTATAGGTAATGGCACTTTGTAAGAGGTCTTGGCCTTTGACAGACAGTTTACGCTTTAGGATAAAGTAAGAGATAGAAATCAAGGTGACTAAGCCCAGACCTCCGATTTGCATGAGTATCATGGAGATGACTTGTCCAAATCCGTTATAGACATCAGCTACGGGAAAGACGGAAAGCCCAGTCACACAGACCATTGAGACCGCCGTAAAGAGATGATCGAGATAGCTTGTCTCTGGCGCATTAGCATAGTGCATGATAGGTAGTGACAAGACTAGGCTACCGATAAGGATGACGATTAAAAAGCTGATACTAAGGCGTTTGGTGACAGATAAACGCTCTAAGTGATGAAATAACAGCATAACTAACCTCGCTTATAGTGGTTTTTTAGCTGGCAAACCAGCACGTCTAGGGTATTTATTTGGGGTTTCCTTTTTCTTTTCAATCACTGTGAGATTGCGCATATCTCCATTTGGTAGGTGGTAATCATAGCTCTCAATGACTTTTGAAAAAAGGAGATTAAGAGCTTGTTTGGCATCTTTTAGCTCATCATCGGCTGCTGCGGCTTTTAAGGCGATGAGTTGGCCGTTGACTTTTAAAAAGGGGATGGTCAACTCTGAGAGGACTTGCATACGAGCAACGGCGCGTGCTGTCACGATATCAAACTGTCCACGAAAGGCTTTGTCTTGTCCAAAATCCTCAGCGCGACCATGGTAAAAAGCGACCTGATTAAGCTGAAGGTCTTTAGCGACTTGATTGAGAAAACTAATGCGTTTATTAAGCGAGTCAATGATGGTGACTTGAAGATTTGGAAAGATAATCTTCATAGGAAGACTCGGAAAACCAGCACCAGCTCCAATATCAAGTAATCGCAAGTCATCATTTTGGATAGTCCCATGTAAAATAGGAGCGATAGAGTCATAAAAGTGTTTTAGATAAACGTCATTTTTGCCTGTGATAGCCGTTAAGTTAATGTTTTGATTCCAGTCAATCAGTAGCTCAAAATAGTGCTCAAATTGCTCTTTTTGAGTGTCAGAAAGCACGATAGAGTGCTTGCTTAAGGCAATGTAAAATTCTTCAGGTGTCATAGTGTCTCCTTATCCATTACTGGCTAATATTTTACCACAAATGTTCGTGAAAGGTGTCTTTATCTTGTGTTTTGTTTAAAAATTGTTATAATGTAATCAAATAGAAGATGGAGGAAAATAATATGATGTGGATTCTAGTCGGTGTTCTGGTTGTTATTGTCTTATGGTTGGTCTTTAGCTACAATAGCTTGGTCACTAATCGCATGCGTACACAAGAGGCTTGGAGTCAGATTGATGTCCAACTCAAACGCCGTAATGACCTTATTCCCAATTTGATTGAGACAGTTAAAGGCTACTCAAAATACGAAGGAAGTACCTTAGAAAAAATTGCAGAATTGCGTGCCCAAGTCGCTAAAGCACAAAATCCAACAGAGGCTATGGCAGCAAGTAATGAGCTTAGTCGTCAGATGAGTGGTTTTTTTGCAGTAGCTGAAAATTACCCTGACCTTAAAGCCAATGCGAGCTTTGTGAAATTACAAGATGAGCTAACCAACACGGAAAATAAAATTTCTTACTCACGCCAACTCTACAATACAACCACTGCTAATTACAATGTTAAGTTGGAGACATTTCCGTCTAATATCGTTGGCAAACTATTTGGCTTTAAAGCAAGTGCCTTTTTAGAGATTCCTGAAGAAGAAAAGGCTGTGCCAAAAGTATCCTTTGATTTTTAAGTTGGCATCTAAATCGTAGAGAGGCAATCTATGTTATATAAGCAAATCGCACAAAATAAGCGACGAACAGTGTTATTGCTTGTCTTCTTTTTTCTCTTATTGGGTTTAATTGGAGCAGCAGTTGGTTATTTATGGTTGGGTAGCTTGACAGGAGGCGTTGCTATTGCGCTTATTATAGGCTTTATTTACGCCATGTCTATGATTTTGCAGTCAACCTCTATCGTCATGTCCATGAATAATGCACGTGAGGTGACAGAAGCAGAAGCGCCTGATCTTTACCATGTTGTTGAAGATATGGCTATGGTAGCGCAGATTCCTATGCCTAGGGTCTTTATCATTGATGATCCGTCTCTTAATGCCTTTGCCACAGGCTCTAATCCCAATAATGCAGCCGTAGCAGCGACTAGCGGTCTTTTGGCTGTGATGAATCGAGAAGAACTAGAAGGTGTGATGGGGCACGAAGTAAGTCATATTCGCAATTATGACATTCGTATCTCAACCATTGCGGTAGCTTTGGCGAGTGCCATTACCTTTTTATCAAGTATTGGTAGTCGAATGATGTGGTATGGCGGTGCTTCTAGGCGTCGTAATGATGATCGAGATGAAGGTGGTGCCAATCTTATCATCCTACTGTTTTCTATCTTGGCGTTATTACTAGCTCCTTTAGCGGCTACTTTGGTACAGTTGGCTATTTCGCGTCAGAGGGAATATTTGGCAGATGCGAGTTCGGTGGAATTAACCAGAAACCCTCAAGGCATGATAAGAGCTCTTGAAACATTGGATCAATCAAGTCCCATGAAACAAACAGTTGATCCAGCAAGTGCGGCTTTATTTATCAATGATCCTAAGAAAAAAGAGGGACTAAAGTCGCTATTTTACACCCACCCTCCTATTGCTGATCGTATCGAACGCCTCAAAAATATGTAGCGTATGAGCATAACACCCAAAGAGTTTACTTTAAGTAAACTCTTTTTTAGTAGATGGGTTGATGATGAAAACTATTTCGATAAGAAAACAATAAATTGTTAGTTTTTTTAATTACTATGTGTTATAATATAGTGGGGAAGATTGTGTACTAGTCTGCTCTGAAAACATAGATAAGGAGAAATAATGCTTACACTAGCGGAGATTCGTAAAAATGCTGAAGGTTTAGCCTTTGACAGAAAATTAGAGTTAAACGACCTTTTGGTCAAACGAAATCCAGAGATTTTAGCAGTGGATAATATCCATGCCGTAGGAGTAGCCTCGTATGATGATGGGCTTTATCTCCTTAACTATACGTTGACTTATGATATTACCTTGCCATCTAGTCGTTCTATGATGCCCGTTTCCTTATCTGAGAAGCAGCTTGTAGATGAGGTCTTTATCGAAGTGAGTCACGTTGTTCAAAAAGAAGATTTGGTTGAGCAACAGTTAGCTCTGGTGATTGAAGGTGATGCTATTGATTTAGCTGAAAGTGTCGCTGACAATATTTTACTAGCTATTCCCCTTAGTGTACTCTCTGAGGAAGAAAAAGCTGAGTCGTCCATGCCGTCTGGACAAGACTGGGCTGTTATGACTGAAGAGCAGTATGATACATTACAAGCACAAAAGAAAAAAGAAACGAATCCGTTTTCGGCTCTGGAGGGTCTTTTTGACGATTAAAGATAACTGTTTGGGAGCAGTTATCTGTCTAATCACGCTTTGTTGCTGGGATAGATAAGTTAATAGGGAAAGGGAGGTGTCTTATTAGATGAGAAAAAAGGTATTGATAATTGAACAGGAGAAGAGTTTAACACGCTTATTGTCCTTAGAGCTGATGAATGAAGGTCATAGTGTTGATACAGAGCGTACGGCAAAGACTGGTATCAAGCGTGCCTTGGATAAAGAGTATGATTTGATTTTATTAGATGGTAGTCTAGTAGATGATGACAGTGAGGAAGTGGCAAAGAAATTGCAAGAAAAGCAAGCTGGTTATGTCATGATGATGCTCTCTAGAGACTCTGCTATGGATGTGATTTCAGTCTTAGATAGCGGTGCCGATGCCTACATTATCAAGCCGTTTGCGATTGAAGAGCTGATGGCACATGTCCGTGCTATCTTTCGACGTCAGCAAAAGTCTGGTCATGATGCTCAGGCAGAACCAAAAGTGGCAGCGCATGATTTGGTTTTAAATAAGCAAAATCGTTCCGTGAAGCGAGGTAATACGGAAATTGCTTTAACCAAACGTGAGTTTGATCTCTTAAGCATTTTAATGCAACATATGGGGCAAGCGCTGAGCCGTGAAACGCTCCTTGAAAATGTTTGGCAGTATGATTTAGACGCTAAGACCAATGTCGTTGATGTTTATGTCCGTTATTTACGTGGCAAGATTGATATTCCAGGTAAAGACTCCTTTATTCAGACGGTCCGTGGAGTTGGCTATATCATTCGAGACAATTAAGCAGGTATTAGGAGGCTGGTTAAGTATCACTTGACCAGTTTTTAGGTGCGTTATTTTAAACCTGATATGGTATAATAAATGACTTTAAGCAAGGCTTTTTCATAGTTCACCATAGAACGCCAAAACCCTTGCTATTATTGGGGTTTAGGCAAAATCAACTTATTATAGATAATCATAGATTTTCATAGAAAGTTCCGAAAAAAGTTCACAAAAAAAGACCCTAAATTAAGGGTCAAATAACGAGTTCAATAGGCAAGAAACTAGCGTATTTCAGATACGCTTTTTTTGATTGCCACTAGATCCATTATAGCATAAATCCCACGCGCTACGGTCAGACGTTTAATTCTTCCCTGATGGCTTTCTGTAAGAGCTGGCTAAAATTGATATTATGTTCTTTGCCAACCTCTACCAACCAATTCGGCAAGGTGACTGTCTTATTGACTGTTTTAGAGCGCTCACGCTTACGCACAAGCTCAGTGTCAACCGTGATAGCCTGGATAATGTCATCATCGCTTACTAGCTCACTGGCTAGGGCTTTAAAACTTGAAGGTGCAGGAAACTCTTTCTTGTCGTCTTCGTACATAATCGCATAGATTTCTAGGACTTCCCGGGCTTTATAGATAGCCTCGTTTAAACTATCTGCCTCACTGATTGCCCCTTGAAAGTCTGGGAATGTGATTGTATAACCGCCTTTGCCTGTTTCAAAAAGTGCTAGATATGTGTATTTCATGATAGGTCATAAAGCTCCTTTATCGTATTAACAAGTATAATCTACACTTGTTTCAAACACTTGTCAAAAATAACACGCATTAAAAACACTTGTTTTATTTACTGATTGCGCGTGAGTATCTCGTCTAGTTGCTGGTTAGCTTTTTTGATTTTTTGGTAAAAAGTCTTTCGTGAAAACTCCCATTGTTCGCATATCTGCCATATATCCACCTTTTCAATATAGTACTGGAATAATAAGGTCTGACTTTCCAAATCTTCGACACGGTCAATCATGGCCATAAACTCACGTTTTTGGGTGACGGCTTTAGCAATGCTTTTCTGTATATCCTCTTTCAAACCGATTAGCTCAATGTAAAGGTCATCTCTTTTAGTTTGTCGCCCACCGTTTACCCTGTCGGCTTTGATAGTGCTAGTGACCTTTAGGGCTTGGCTCTCTATCTTCTCAAGTTGCTTTACCTGACTATCAATGTACCCATCAAGTGCTTTAATCTCTTTTAATCTTTGACTTGGTTTAATCACTGACTCACCTCTTAATGTTTTAAACAATGTGTCTAAAAACTGAATGATTATACCCTTTATAATATATAAAAATCTTATATATATCAAGGCTTGCTAGCCACGCATGACACCCCTTAAAAATCTAAAAAAATCGGCGTGCGATATAAGCAAACACCTTGCTGTGGCTCTCCTTATCCTGATATGGTGGGGGCGGTATATAAAAACGATAGCAAAAGCTCAAAAAATATAGTTTTTTCAGTTTGGCTTTTTCATGCCTAAAATTCTGTAACTGCCTGCGCGTGTTCTTTGTTTCGTCCTTTGTTCAATTGAGTAAAACCTATTTGTTCAATCACGTACTATCTCACCAAAACTTCGCCATTTTTTCAGAACGTTGTACCAAGCCACGTTCCAAACTTATGCACCCTGTTAGCTCAGTCCACCTTGCCAATATCTCAGCCCTTTGTCTAGGTAGCTAGTAAATCTTTTGTAATGTCTCCAATAAGTCTTGCCTCTCATTCTTTTAGGGCGACTTGGAAAGTTGTCATAATCTACGTAGCCCTTTTCTGGATAATAATTAGGGTCTATTTTCCTAGCCTCTTTCAATGCTAGACCAAAATAATACTGACAATCGGTTTTACTTCGGTTCAAAGTGTCCTTGTGCCTGTCTTGACAAGTTCCACAAGAAAAAATAATTTTGGATTTGAATAGTTTTCTACACCGCCTACCACAAACAGGGCAAAGGAAGAAGTAGCGGATACCTCCGTAAGTTCCTGGTATGCTGGCTAGGTTTATCTCTTGGCTATCGTAGTTAACAGTTAGGTTATTAAGGTCAATAGTGATACCTACTCCCTTTAACTTACCAGATATTTTTGATAAGCCTTTTTGTTTCAGTGGTTTGGTTATGCTTTCTATGGTCAATTCGATCATTTTCCCCTCCCTTATAGAGAAAACCCAAATTTATTGATTAAATGACAAAAAGAGGCGCGTACCTCTCTGTCTCAATCTTTGGATAATAACCCACTGACTGCCATGTCTCGGATAAATTGGCTTTCTGTCTCTGGCGGTAGCTTTAACAAATCTAGTAACTCACCTAGCGCCTGTTTGTCCGTGCTGGCAATCATTTTCTTTAGGATTGTTTCGTATCGCTGTTCTAAATAGTCACAAAATACCAATCTTTGGGCTTGTGTTGGTGTTGCACTCAAAGCCATATAACAAGCTTCAGCTATCTGTGAGAATAGTTTAGCACGCGCCTCTGGGTGTTTGTATAGTTCATAGATGTTTAAACTAATATCTTCTTCCCTCAACTTGTTAGCTATCTCTAGTAGTTTTGGAATGTCGCTATGCTCGATAGGTGTATTATCAGCCATATAATTAAAGCGGTGCTGTTCAAGTTCCAGTCTGTCTTTTTCCGCTTGTTCTAGGTAGCCATTTTCTGTCATTTTTTAGTCTCCATTTCTATTTTTTACAGTTCCTAAAAAAATGTTCCTGTTTTGTTGACGTTTATAATATCGCCCAATCCTTACTCCCCCAAGGGTTTTGAAAAATGTTGATGATGTTGACGTTCTTTTCAGAAAGCATATATATTTAAGTAAAAAGTAAAATCTATATATATATATATTTATTTTTATAACGTCAACAACGTCAACATTTTATATTTATCCCTTATGGCTCAAGGGTTTTGGTTCTGTTGACGTTCTCAAAAACAACGTCAACGAACGTCAACGAACGTCAACAAAAATCATTTCTGTTTTACAACTAGGTTGTCTGTATTGCCGACGTATTTGGTATCTGTCAATAGCTCGGGGAACTCTTCAACGTCTTTTTTTCCCATTCGTCCTTTTTTGAGAATGTACGTCCCGCCTGTTTGGTCTGCTAGTGATTTTACAAACCCTTTGCCGAACCCGTAGGGAATGTGTTGCTGTAAGTCGTTCATTTCTAGGAATGTGATATATTCTTCTTTAATCCACGTTAACGGTACCCTGCGGACAAGATGTAGATCACGCGCCATGTAGTCATCAACGATAAATGCAACTGTATAGTCATTGTCCTTCTTGTAGGACTCTAACACGTCTGACACGGCTTTTGGTTCTATGAATGTTTCAAAGTCGGCCATGTTCAAGATTTTGTAGAGCACCCACTCTAAAAGCTTTTTGTCTTTTAAAAACTCTCTCTTAATCTCTGGCCGTTCCTTTTGACCGTTAAAATCGGCATTGAACGGGATAATACACAAACGCCTGTACCACCCTTGGCTTTTATTGCGTGCTCTGGGTAGGTCGTTGCCTGAGAAAAGACAAAATAATTTAAATGTTGCCTCATAGGGTTTCTGCATTTTAGGATTTACCGTGATAGGGTCACCACTGACAATACTCATTAAGTCAGAAACGTCATCTAAAAATTTATTGCTGATGTCGTCACCAATATTGGCCACTTTCCCCTCAAGGGTAGATGGGTGATAGTCCTTGAATTGGTCGGGCTTTAAGGTGGCTATGTTCTCCATGCCTATCAGATTGACAAGCAAGCTCTGAAAAGTCCCTTTACCGTTATTGCCCTCACCGTACAATATCGCCATTTTGTTTCGTGTTCGGTTTGGGTTGATAGCCTCATCCATAACTTGCCATAATAGCGTGACAATCTCCTCATCATCACAAGCGATTGACTCTAGCCATCTTTCAAAATCAAACCAGCCGCCTAGAATAGGTTTGCTTGCCTCCTCGTTGTAAGCGGTCTTGATTTTAGCGGTGATGATATAGCTAGGTGAGAAGGGCTCCAATTTATGTGTCTTTTTATTAAAAACGCCGTTAGCAACTGGGATAAGATTGGGATTGTCAAAAGGTAATCTCATCTTAGTTTTTGTCCTGATCACCAATAGGGACTCTTTGACATGGGTTGATTTTAACCGTGGGTCAAATTTATAACATAGACGGTTTAACAAGTCTTGGCTGAATGTATATAGCCCCGTATCTAGGTTATACACATATAAAGGGCTGTTGTCTGTTCTCCCACCTTTCCCGATAAAGGTAAACTGACATAGCTTTATCAGATACTTAGCCACAACGCCATGACTAGGTAGCGGAACAGTTTTCTTACCTTTCTTCTCGTTAATCGTAGTGTTTTCAGCTCGCCATAGTTCGCCTGCTTGATAGATTTTATCTTCAAGTTCTTTCATCGTCCTAGGTTCTGAAAAATCACTTTCTGCTTTGCTCTGTTCAAACTCTTTTGATAATTCTTCTAGGTTCACTCTATCCCTAGTCCTCTCTTTCTGATTTCTGCGCGTGCTATGCTCTCAAAAGTCCTGTCAAGCTCTGCTAGTGGTAGCGGTTGGCTTGTCACGCTGTTGGCTATTTTAGTCAGCTCATAGGCTGTTTCAAGGTCACAATCAACCCATTTATTAAAGAGTAGCCCGATGAATTTAGTAGCTGCGACGTTGCGCCCTCCCTCATCGCCAAAGCCATTTAAGAGGGTGTCTATAACTCGCATAGTGATAGATTTTCCTGTCCTGGCTTTTGGTGTGTAGCTGGAAACAGCCCTCTGAGCCTGTGTAGGCTCTTTAGCTACTGGATAAGGTAAACCGTCACTGACTATCTTTTGATAGTCCTGTGGGTCTCCTGTGGTCACTGGCAACCCCTGCAACTGTGCCCATGTCATACTGGATAGGTCAAACGGTAGTCCTATTGTGTCGGCTATATCCTTGACTGTCGCTTTATAGCTTGACTCGTTCATCTTATGGCTAGGTTTGACAACTAACCTATACCGTGGTTTGTCTCTAGTATGTGAGATAGTCGGATATAAGACATAAGCATAACCAAACAAGGCTTTTGCGATGTGCTCTATAAACTCGTCATCACCCATAGCAATATCATCATAATCAAGGAATACCAAATCACGGCATAAGAGGGTGGCATTGCTACGCTTATAAGTACCGTTGCTTTCGGCTTTCATCTCCCCACTGATAACATAAGGGGCTTTGGTTTGCTTGTAAGTTGCTAGGTCAGTACCTTGTGGGATGACTTTAGGTTTAAAGTTCTTGATGTAGTCAAAGGGATCACCTTTATAATCAAATTTATGCAAGCTAGCCTGTTTGACCCCTCGGCTCTCATAGAATGCCATATCAGCGCCCCTTCCTGCGTTTCTTACGTAGCTTTTTGACTTGTTGGGCTTGCTTGATGTCTTCATAGCTTGCCTGTCTATTCTTATAAGCCACGCCACTAAAGGCTTTAAGTCCTTTTCTAGCTGGGTGGGTACTGAATCTTCCCGAACCTCTTCTTAACAGCATATTAACCATTGGTTTGACTCTCCTTCTCTAGTTTTGCAATTATTCGCCCGAGTTCTCGGTTTACTATTCGGCTTGTTGCTGCGTAACTATCCATCGTGTCGTTAATAACAGCCATATCTGTTAATGTTTGTAAATCAATTAGTTCAGCTATCAAGTCATCAATCATCATCTACCCCCAAAAATATCAAAATGTCACTCACCTTGTAAAAGACCTTACGACTGTCTTCAAGCGGTGGTGAATAGCGTTTCAAGCCAAGCTCTTCCCAACGTAGAAGGGTTGAATGGCTAACGTCTAACTCATGCTTGACCTGCTCGGCTGTCATCAAGCCTAGCACCCGTTGATGCGGTCGGTCACGCGCCTTGATGTAATTGTCAATCATTGCTAAAAGTTCCATACTAAAAGCTTGCTCTGTCTCTGCGCTTAATACACTCATAGTTAGTCCCCCTCTAGTAAATCCTGCCATTCGCTCAAATCAGCGTTTAAAAGTACCCCAAGGCGCTTTTGTTCTTCCTGTACCTGATTATAAAAAGCTCTAGCACCGTCTAACAGTTCAGCCTTATCTTCTGGGATAAAATAGCCACGATTTAGACCGTGCCTGATACCAATGATAGGCACGCCGTAGCGCGTGATTAGTCGGCTTATGATACTTTGGACTGTCCGCTCATCTAACTTCAAAATAAGGGCTATCTCAGCGCCTGTAGTCGCATTCTCTGCCCCTGTCTTAATCAACCTTAAGACTCGTCTGTAATTCTCTGGTAAACTCATAAGACCTCCCCTCAGTGATAGTGTTGTATCTGCATGACAGCGCCATATCGGCTTTGTACAACCTCTTGTGAGGGTTTATCCCTCTTTGGTTCTTCCTGCTCAAAATCAAGCTCTAAATGGCTTTTGTGATGTATCAGCAAAATCAAAATAATCAATACCACGATTAGGGTTATAATCATTTGCGTTGGGGTCAAGTTCAATTCTTCAATCATGGTTAATCTCCTTTAAGTAAGCTTTTAGCTCTCCTGTGTCTTTATCCCGACACGGTAAGCCTGCAATTGCTCTGAATATAGTATCAATGGTTGTTTGATAGTCTAACGTGGCCCATGCCTCCTCAAAGGTCATACAGCCATTGCCAGTTTGACGTCTTGCTTGTTCGTAGATATTAGCCACCATAACCCATGTGGCTTGTCGTCCAAAGAGTGGGAATAAAAATTCTACTGCTTGCTCTTTTGATTTTTGCCTACGTTTTATCTTCTTCCACTGCTCGTTGGTGTAGTGTTCCCTGCATAAAGTGAAAGGATTTTTAGGTTTGATGGTTTTTGTCATGTTTCGGACTCTCCTGTTTTTCTTGTATAGTAGCTAGCTAGCGCCACACTAGCAAAATTTTAGTTAGTCGAGGTGCTAGTGGTCGTTTTTTGAGTACGCAAAAAGCGCACTCATCTTGTTTTAAGGGTTCACAAAATAGAGTACGCATGGTAAAATATTTACGTACTCTCTTTGTGAGTGCTGGCTCTGTGAGGTGTCGATTGTTTGGCGACGTTAACACCTCATAGAGTTTTTTTATTTAAGTAAATCAACCGCTCGGCGGATACCCTCGGATTTAGTCACGTTCTCACGTTTACAATACTCTTCAAGCTTTTGAAAAGTATCTACGTTCATTCTGAAAGTGACCCGCTTATCCTGTGGGTTCTCCAATTTTGGGCGACCTACTTTTTTGGGTTTGTCAGTCATGGATTGCCCCCTTTCTTGTCTGACAGATTTTATTATATATCTGTCGGACACTTTTTGTCAATCCCTAACCCTATTTTTACGTACTCTATTTTTTTCAAAGGTCGTTTTTTGTGGTATAATAAGTAAAAATAGCTTAACTATCGCTTGCCTGCTTTAGTTATAACTATAATTGTTGTTTTAGGCTTAGCTAGTTGGTCGCTCTCTAAGCCTTTTTCTTTTTGCCCTAGAATGTTACGCTAGGGCGGTAGTAGATACGGTTTTCCATAAAGACCCTGAGGCGTTGATTAAGGCGTTCTTTTTCGTTTAGATCCGTAGCCTCAAGCATTAGTCTTGTTAGCGTGTCGATAAAATGGCGCTCCGCTCCGTCCTCGGTGTAGTAGTCGTTGGGGAGGGTGGTTGTCTGTGTTTGCTCTCTGAGTTGCTGTTCCATACGTTCAAAGCTTTCAATAAACAATAGCTTTTCAGCTTGATAGCCCTGAATGTTAAACATATAGAGTAAACAACCCTTCTTACTAACCAAAACTTCGCGGTATTCTCGTTTGTTCTGGTCGTGTGTGTAAGTAGAATCAACAAACATAGGGGCGTTGTTGGGGGTTTCCCCAGATTTGGGGAGACCCCCTCGGATTTCGTCTATAGCTCTCATAACGTGATCATGTCGCTTGTTGAATTTCTCTGCCATCATTCGGCTAGTCGTGTAAGCCTCACCGTTTAGCTCAATCAAATTAAGTAAGTTACCGTCGTTGTCTTCTGTGTGAAAAATACTTCCAAGTGTCTTGTCTAGTGTTGTCATGTCGTTTCTCCTTTCTCACGCGCCATAAGGTCTAAAGACCATTGTTTTTATTTCCTTGTAAGTCATGTCAAGACCAATAAGAGCTATCGCCATGTCTTCCAATTTCTGGTAACGCTCTAGCTCATGGCTTGTTAGACAATCAATACCATTGTCCCCACCTCGTGAGGCTATCAGTTGCTTTTTGTTCAATCCGCTAGCGCCTTTGAGTAAGAGATTATAAACGTTAGCGTAAGCGTGCTTAGGTGCGTTTGCCCATGTTTTGATGGCTTCATTAAGGCTTTTTCTTTTTGGCTTTTCTAGCGCTCGTTGCATTCTAACCTTAGCAAGCTCATCCCTCATCTCAAAGAAAGCTTTGACTAGGTTTGTTTTAAATTCTACAACTTGCGGTGTATTGTCTAAATAAGTGATAAGCAAGGTCGCCTGTTGCTCATTTAGCCTATAAACTTTTCTTGGTCGTCCTTTACCGTCTATTTTATGGATTTCAAATCCATAAAACCCAAACGCCTCAAATCGTTCTTTGTGATTTCTTAGTAAGCGTGTGATAGTGTGGTGCTGTAGATCAGCGCATTCTGCGATAATCTCGCTTGTCGTGTACGGCTCTTTCTTGCCGTCAATGTAAACTAGGTTCATAGTGTTTCTCCTTAGTCTTCTACGTTCAAAAACTCATCAATAGTTACGCCTAAATAGTCAGCAACCTTTTGTAAGGTCTCAATGTCTGGCCGTTTAGTACGTTCATAGTAAAGAGCGGTTAGGGTACTTTTTGATAGCCCTGTACCTCTAGCGACGTCTGACACCTTTTGGCGTTTCTTAGCCAATAGAACACGCATGTTATTTCTCATAGCGCATCAACTCCTGTGTGTTATTTTTTAATATATTTTTAGTGTTAGCGCTAAAAATATATCTCTTATTATACGCTATAAAATTGTTGTGTCAAGCAAAAAAATACATAAAGTTGAAAAAAAGTAGCTTATAAGCTAAAATATAAGTAAAAGGAGGAAAAGAAAATGCTTCGTAATAATTTAGCAAAATTGATGATAGATAGAGGAATATCAGCAACTCAAATGTTTAATGATACGGGGATAGCTCGTTCTACTATCTCAAAAATTTCAAATAACAATACGGATAAAATTAGTTTACAGACTATAGATAAAATGTGTAATTATCTGGGCGTGACGCCCAATGATTTCTTTGATTTTTTACCCTATGAAGTCAAAATACACTGTGGTTTTGATGACTTTGACTCATTAGAATTGGCACAAGAGGCTCACGAGAGTAGCCCTTTGGATTTGAATGCGGAAAAAGCTTGGCTTTCTATATCGTTTTATAGAAAAAAGGAGCTTGAATACAATTTTGATTATAGTTTTATGTATATTGGGGAATTTGAAAGCGGTTATCCCTTCGATAGCGGTTATATTTTTTATTTAAAAGATATAACTCCTAGTGAAAGCAATTCGAGTGTAGATATTTTTGAAACAATACCTGTTCAGTTTAGGAATGATATCCTTGAAGAAGTAAAGAAAACTCTCTCTAGTTTTTTTAATGTCTCTGTAAATTGTGAAGTGATTAATAAATTTGACCCCGTGGCAATAGATCTGATAGGGGGGCTCTAAACTTGACCGATGGAGTCCTGAATCGGGACTACATCTTTATCTAACTGTTACTCTTTTTTGAGTAAATGCTCAATTTTTGCGAGGCAAAAAAAAGTTAAGTTTTATTTGAGGTTTTCTGAGGTTCTGAAAAAAGTTAACATTAGTTAACATTTCAAGAATGAAGGGGTTCAAAAATCAATCTCCTGTAATATAAAAAACTTAAGATTTCTTAGTACTCGCATTGAAAAAAGTCAGTTTTTATCAGTACTCTATAGGTCGGGACTTCCTTCCAAATTAGTAAAAATTAGTATTTTTGAATGAAAAAGTTGACTTACGCGACACCAAAAAGGACATTTTAGGGCTTTTGCCCATAATGAATACAGAAAAAGTCAACTATAAGTTAACAGTTTGACCTGATGTACTGATTTGGTGCACTGGCTTATGAATACTACAAAATACTACAATTAAAACCTATATAGGGCGTGACATTTGTAGGTCACCTCTCACAATGAATACTAGAAAATACGGGAAAAATATTATATATAGTGTCGGAAAAAGTCGGAAAAAAATATTACATAGCTCAATCTCACGCGCTGCGCGTGGGTTTGATAGGTAAAAGCTATCGCCTCAAATCGCATTTTAAGCACCCTCTGGCGCTGACTAACGCTTAGCTATGTTATTAGCCACCCTTGACCGTAAACGTTAAAATAGGGGCGTTCTCGTAAGCCCTATGAATGATATATCAAAAATAGTTTAACTATCGCTTGCCTGTTGATGAAAAAAAGAGGTATATCATGACAATAACTGAGGTCAAAAAGAAAAATGGATCTATTGTTTACCGTACCCAAGTTTATCTGGGAATGGATAGGGTCACGGGTAAAAAGATAAAAAAGACTATCACGGCTAGGACAAAGAAAGAGCTTAGACAAAGGGCTAAGAGGGCTATTATTGATTTTGAAAAGAATGGGGCTACCGTCTCTAAAATGGTGAGTATCAAGACCTATAAGGAATTAGCTGACTTGTGGCTAGAAACGTACAGACTGACCGTTAAGCCACAAAGCTATCAGCAATCCATTAGCGGTTTGAATAAGCATATCTTACCTGTTTTTGGTGATATGAAGTTAGATAAGATACAGACCCACCATATCCAAAAGTTTATTAATAAGCTATCTAGCCATTATGTACAATTTGGGACAATCCATTCTATCAACCGTCGTATCTTACAGTTAGGCGTGACTATGCGATTGATACCCTATAACCCTGCTCGTGATGTTATGCTCCCAAAACGAAAAGAAAGAGCTAGCAACGCGATTAAGTTTATAGACAAAGAGCATTTAAAAGCCCTGATGGCTTACATGGAAAAGCTAGCTAAGGTGAAGTACGGCTATTATTTTGACTATATGCTATATAGTGTCCTGTTGGCCACTGGTTGCCGTATCGGTGAGGCTATCGCTCTTGAATGGTCTGATGTAGATTTAGAGCTAGGGACTATCAGCATCAAAAAGACCTATAACCCTGCCATACATGCCCTATGTACTCCTAAAAGTAAAGCTGGCATAAGAGTTATTAGCATTGATAAAAAGACCGTTAGCATGCTCAAGCTTTATAAAGTCAGACAAGGGCAACTGTTTTCTGAATGTGGGGGACAATCGCCCGCGGTGGTCTTTGCGACACCCACAAGGGAATATCAAAGCGCCGATATAAGACAGTCAGCTCTAACTAACCGACTAAAGGAATTGAATATCCCTCGCTTTACCTTCCATGCCTTCCGACACACTCACGCTAGTTTATTGCTAAATGCCGGTATCGGCTATAAAGAATTACAATACCGCTTAGGTCATGCAACGTTGGCCATGACTATGGATACTTACAGTCACTTATCTAAAGAAAAGGAACGTGAGGCGGTATTTTACTATGAAAAAGCCATTGAAAATTTGTAGTTCCGAAAAAGGTTCACAAATTGCTGTTTTGAGGTTTAAGGCGGTAACCAAATCCCTTGATAACAGCGTTTTTGATAGCTTTTCAAGCCTGATATGGTATAATAAATGATTATGTTATAATAGATAATACATAGAGACGCTAGTTCTGAAAATAGTGTGAATGGAGGTGTTGAGATGCGTTGTCCAAAATGTCATTTTCATAAATCAAGTGTCGTTGATAGTCGTCAAGCTGAGGCGGGGACGACGATTAGACGTCGTAGAGAGTGTGAAGCGTGTCACCATCGTTTTACGACATTTGAGCGTGTGGAGGAGTTGCCACTACTAGTGGTCAAAAAAGATGGGACAAGAGAGCAGTTTTCGCGAGATAAAATCTTAAATGGTATCGTGCAGTCGGCACAAAAGAGACCCGTTTCAAGCGATGATATTGAGAGTGTGATTAGTCGTATTGAGCAGCAAGTACGTGGAGACTATGAGACAGAAGTGTCTAGTAGCGTTATTGGTAATCTAGTGATGGATGAGCTAGCAGAGCTTGATGAGATTACTTATGTTCGTTTTGCTAGTGTTTATAAGTCCTTTAAAGATGTTGATGAAATCGAAGATCTCCTTCAGCAAATCACTAAGCGTGTTAGAACGAAGAAAGAAACGAAAAAGGAGAGTGGTCATCATGATGCCAATTGAGCATTTTCGCTATGTCAAAAATAATCAGACCAATCGAGATTTAGATAATCTTAGTCAGCTGTATCAGCCGATTATTGGCAACGATGCTCAAGCCCTTTATCTTTATTTTCAGAGTTTTTTTGATAATGGCGCTTATGATCACAGGATTAGTGATATTCTCAACCATCTTCAATTTGGCATGCCGCGTTTAGAGCAGGCTTTGGATATGCTGTCAGCGATGAATTTAGTGAGTGTTTATCAAAATCCAGCTGGTGCTTATGTGATTAAGTTGCAGTCGGTGCTTGATCGCGAGCAGTTTTTAGCCAATAGCGTCTTTCGCAAATTACTAGAGTCTAGGATAGGTGAGGTGGCTGTTGAGGAGCTAGATTATGTTCTACCAAAAGACTTAGTGAAGCGCTCAAAACGTTTTTCAGATGTGTTTGGGCTATTAGATGAACAGGCAGAAGCAGTCACGCCTAATAATGGGATGACCTTTGATTTAGCTAGCTTTAAACGTTTGATGGGGCATGACGGCCTGCTTTTTACGGATGAACAAGCAGACGTAATCAGTATTTATTCCTTATCTGAGCGCTATCACATGGATTGGTTTGATACGTATCAGTTGGCTAAAAAGACAGCTATCGATGGTAATATCTCCCCTAGTCGTATGAAAGTGGAATTAGAAAACAGCAAGTCTTCTGATAAAGGTAGAGAACTTAATCTTAGTCGTCCCTTAAATCAAAAAGAAGCCAATTTAGTGGCTTATGCTAGACGTATGAGTGCTCTTGAGTTTCTAGAGACGGCAAAGCAGATTAAAAAGACGACTGTTTTAGCGAGTGAGAAAAAAGTGCTCCATGATCTTGCTCAGATGGACTTTTTAGATGAGGTTATCAATGTTTTAGTGAGCTATACCTTAGCTAAATCTGCTAATCTGAATAAAGCCTATGTCATGAAGATAGCCAATGATTTTGTCTATCAAAAGATCAAGACTGCTGAAGAGGCAGTCATCTTCCTGCGTGACAAGCATAATAAGACGACAAAAACTAAGCCAAAAGTACCTAAGAGCAATGTCCCAGAATGGAGTAATCCAGACTATAAAGAAGAGATGACGCCTGAAAAACAGGCTGAATTTGACAAACTAAAATCCGATATGCTAAAACGCTTGGATGAGTTATAGAAAGGTGGTGACGAGATGAAGTCAATCAGTGATGCTATGCCAAACTATAAACACGCCTCTATGGCAAGTGTTGAAGAGACTATTTTAAAGCACCCACAAGTAGCTGCATTTATCAATCACCATCAGTTAACTGCAGAGCAGATAAAGATCAGTTTATCAAAGTTTAACCAATTTATCACAGAAAGTCAGAAGTTTGAGTCTAATGATAAAAGCTATGTGGCTAAAGGTTATCAGCCGATTTTAGTTATGAATGAAGGTTACGCTGATGTTAGCTATCAAGAAACCAAAGGGCTAATCCAAACGCGAGAGGCTAATGCTATTTTAGATCGTATTCATTTGGTCAATTTACCTCGTTCTTATCGTGATATTAACCTTGCTTTAGTAGATGGTGGGGATGACAGTCGCCTTGTTTTGATGCCACAGTTGATGGATTTTATTGAACATTACCCCAATGTCAGACAAGGTCTCTATCTCTATGGGGATATGGGGATAGGTAAGACTTATATGATGGCAGCACTGGCTTATGAACTGTCTAAACGTCGCCAAGTAGAGACGATGTTATTGCATTTTCCAAGCTTTGCCTTAGATGTCAAAAATGCGATTTCAAATGGTTCGGTCAAAGATGAGATTGATAAAGTCAAAGTGGCACCTGTTTTGATTATTGATGATATAGGTGCAGAGCAATCAACGTCTTGGGTGCGTGATGAGGTGTTGCAAGTCATCTTGCAATATCGTATGACTGAGGAATTACCAACCTTTTTCACCTCCAATTATTCTTTTTCAGATTTGGAGCAAAAGTGGGCGAGTATTCGAGGAGCAGATGAGACTTGGCAGGCAAGGCGCGTGATGGAGCGCGTGCGCTATCTGGCTAAGGAATTTCATCTAAAAGGGCGCAATCGTCGCCAAGAGTAATCATAAATATTAAAAAGAAAGTAGGAGATTATGGCTTTACCAACTGTTGCCATTGTCGGTCGTCCCAATGTGGGCAAATCGACCTTGTTTAACCGTATTGCGGGGGAGCGCATCTCTATTGTAGAGGATGTGGAGGGTGTCACTCGTGACCGTATCTACACGACAGGAGAATGGCTCAATCGTAAGTTTTCGTTGATTGATACTGGAGGTATTGATGATGTTGATGCACCATTTATGGAGCAAATCAAACATCAAGCAGATATTGCTATGACAGAAGCAGATGTCATTGTCTTTGTCGTCTCTGGTAAAGAAGGAGTGACTGATGCTGATGAGTACGTGTCAAGAATCCTTTATCGCACCAATAAGCCCGTTATTTTAGCGGTCAATAAAGTGGACAATCCTGAGATGCGTAATGACATTTATGATTTTTACGCTTTGGGCTTAGGCGATCCTTATCCTTTATCATCTGTGCATGGGATTGGTACAGGAGATGTTCTTGATGCTATTGTTGAGAATTTGCCTGTGGAAGAGCAAGATGATAATCCTGATATTATTAAATTTAGCTTGATTGGTCGTCCTAATGTCGGTAAATCAAGTCTAATCAATGCTATTTTAGGTGAGGATCGTGTTATCGCAAGTCCTATTGCAGGGACGACTAGAGATGCTATTGATACGCATTTTGTGGATAAGGATGGGCAAGAATACACCATGATTGACACTGCTGGGATGCGTAAGTCTGGTAAGGTCTATGAAAATACAGAAAAATATTCTGTCATGCGCTCAATGAGAGCTATTGACCGTTCGGATGTTGTCTTGATGGTTATCAATGCTGAAGAAGGCATTCGTGAGTATGATAAGCGTATTGCAGGCTTTGCTCATGAAGCTGGCAAGGGGGTTATTATTGTCGTCAATAAATGGGATACGATTTCAAAAGACAACCACACAGTCAGTCAATGGGAAGCTGATATCCGCGACCAATTCCAATATATCAGCTATGCTCCGATTGTCTTTGTCTCAGCGATGACCAAGCAGCGCTTGCATAAGATACCTGAGATGATAAAGGCAATCAGCGAGAGTCAAAACAAACGCATCCCATCTGCTGTGTTAAATGATGTTATCATGGATGCTATTGCTATCAATCCAACACCGACAGATAAAGGAAAGCGCCTCAAAATTTTCTACGGGACACAAGTGGCTGTTAAACCACCGACATTTGTTATTTTTGTCAATGAAGAAGAATTGATGCATTTTTCTTACCTGCGCTTTTTGGAAAATCAAATCCGTCAAGCTTTTGGTTTTGAAGGGACACCGATTCATCTTATTGCAAGAAAACGTAGCTAATAGAGACTGGGGATAAACCCAGCTCTTTTTTGATACACAAAACAAGGTGTTTTGTAGCGTTATACTTTAGAGCAAAAAGTATTTTACACTTTTAAATCAAAAGCAGCGAAGTTTTCACATAAATTTGTTATAATGAAGTGATAAGGATTTGGAGGTGTAGTATGGGTAGAATGATTCCAGGACGTGTTCGTAATCAAGGGATAGCTCTGTACGAAGAAGGTTCTATCAGCTCCGTAGCTGAAGTTGAGGGTGTCATCGATGCTGATATCAAAGGTGAGCACCTACGATATACCCTAGCTGATGACTTTTCAGACTGTAGTTGCCAATTGTTTGCCGCAAAGCATTATTGTGAGCACCTAGCAGCACTTGAGTACTATCTTAAAAATGACCGTAAGGGACAAGCCTTTGCTAAAGCCTTAGATGAGGAGGTTAGTGACGATAAAGAGCCCAAGGAAACTTCGTTTAGTCATCTTTTTTTAGATAGTCTTCTGGGACAAGATGATGATACGACACGCTATCGTTTATTTGCTTACGGGGAGCTGAGTGCGACAGGAAGTGAGGTGTGGTGGACGCTAAAGCTCAATCGTCTGCCAGATGAGAAGTCTTATATCATCCGAGATGTCAGAGCCTTTTTGACGACTGTCCAAAAAGAGGGATTTTATCAGATTGGTAAACATTACTTTGAGCCACTAACCTTTGATCAGTTTGATGAGCCAAGTCAGCAGCTACTGCTCTTTTTATGGAAGTTTGTACCTGATTCAGAGCAGTTTGGGGCGGATAATTTTTTACGTAATAACGGTCGGTATATGAGTTTTGCCAGTGGTTTTTTTGCGGAGGCGGTAAAGTACTTGACTGCGCTTTCTACCTTTGACTTTGAAGCAGATAGTCAGTCGTATGACATGATTGAAGCTAAAGGATTAGCGCCTGAAGATGAGCTATTTAGCTTTAGTGTGGTAGCTGAGCGCCATAGCGTTATTTTGATTATTGAAGAGCATGGATTTTCTTCTTTGTTAAATAATCATCTTTTGAGACGTCAAGATACGTTTTATCTATTGACACCGAGGCAACGCAAAATTATCCAAGCGATCAACAGCCTTCCTTTAGAAGCTGACAATCGTCGCTGTCTGTTTTTTACGCATGATGACCAGCAAGCACTAGCGACAGGGTTATTGTATTTTAAGTTAGTAGGTCCTGTCGATGCTCCTAAAAATTATATGATTCAGGACTTTACGACGCATTTTTACTTTGACAATCCTGAAGAAGACATCCTTAGTTTGCAGATAGCCTTTGATTATGGCAATGACATTGTCGTTGATAAGCGTGAAGACCTGATCAATCTCCCGTTTACTAGCCATTATCGTCACCAAGAAAAGCTATTTCGTTTTTTAGAGCACAGTGGTTTTCAAGGGCTTTTTTACAATCGAAAAGCTTTTGAAGGGACTAAAGAGCTGTATCACTTTTTTACACAGCTAGTCCCAGAGTGTCAAAAGCGAGGTGTGGTTCATTTATCAGAGACATTGGACGCTCGTCGTATCAAAGAGCGCCCCAAAATCAATTTTGATATAAATAAAAGCGGTTTCTTAGAGGTCTCGTTTGATTTTTCGGATTTAGCCGAAGATGATATTGACCAAGCTCTCAGTGCCTTATTAGATAATCAGGCTTATTTTGTCGATAAGACAGGTAAGATGTTGGTCTTTGATGAGCAGATGAAAAAAGTCAGCAAGCACTTGCAAGCGGTACCTAAAAGCAATTTTCAATCAGGACGTTTAGAGCTAAATCGTGGTGAGGCTTACCGCTTAGCTGGCTTATTTGCCAAAGAAGAGTATGTTGATTTTTCAGAAGCTTTTGAAAAGCTAGCCTATGATGTCACGCATCCTGAGCATTTTGAGATGCCAGAGGTTAAGGTCAAGGCCAACTTACGAGATTATCAGCGCTTAGGTGTTAGATGGTTGTCTATGCTAGATTATTATGGTTTTGGTGGTATTTTGGCTGATGATATGGGACTTGGAAAAACACTACAAGTGATAGCTTTTTTAAGCGCCAAGTTGACACCAGATACCCACGTGCTTATTTTAGCACCGTCTAGTTTGATTTTTAATTGGCAAGATGAGTTTCGTAAATTTGCTCCCCAGCTAGATGTGGCCGTTTCTTATGGTTTAAAACCTGCGCGTGATAAGATTATCGAAACTAATCATCAGGTTATTATTACCAGCTACGCCGCTTTTCGTCAGGATTTTGAGATGTATCAAAACAGAGCTTATAGCTACGACTACCTGATCCTTGATGAAGCGCAAGCTATGAAAAATACTCAGACCAAGATAGCTAAAAGCCTTCGTGCGTTTGAGGTGAAGCAGTGCTTTGCCTTGTCTGGAACGCCTATTGAAAATAAATTGCTAGAGATTTGGTCTATCTTTCAGATCGTCATGCCTGGGCTTTTGCCGCCTAAGCGTGCTTTTGCTAAAATGCCATCAGAGCAGATTGCACGCTACATTAGCCCCTTTGTCCTAAGACGTCGAAAAGAAGACGTGCTACCAGAATTGCCAGATTTAACAGAAATCACCTATGTCAATGAGCTTGCAGACAGCCAAAAAGCTATCTATCTGGCGCAGCTTAGGCAAATGCAAGAGCACTTGGCAGGAGCTAGTGATGAGACTATTAACCGTCAAAAAATGGAAATCCTCTCAGGCATTACGCGCTTACGTCAAATCTGTGACTCTCCAAAGCTCTTTATGGACTATGAGGAAGAGAGCGGTAAGGTTGAGAGCTTAAAGACCTTGCTTGAGCAGATTAGAGATAATGGGCATCGGGCGCTGATTTTCTCTCAATTTCGCGGTATGCTTGATATTGCAGAGAAAGAATTGTTAGAGCTTGGGATGACGACTTATAAACTAACAGGCTCAACCCCTGCACGTGAGCGTCAGGAGATGACTAAAGCCTTTAATCAAGGGTCATGCGATACGTTTTTGATTTCGCTAAAAGCAGGTGGTGTAGGGCTCAACCTCACAGGAGCAGACACAGTGATTTTACTAGATTTATGGTGGAATCCAGCTGTTGAGATGCAGGCTATTAGTCGAGCACATCGTCTAGGACAAAAGCAAAATGTGGATGTCTATCGTTTGATTACTCGAGGGACTATTGAAGAGAAGATTTTAGAGTTACAAGAGAGCAAAAAGCATCTGGTCAAGAGTGTTTTAGACGGTAGCGAGGTCTTGAGCAGTATGTCTGTAGATGATATTAGAGAAATATTAGGAATAGACAAGAAGGGCTAAGCTTTTCTTGTTTAGTCTTTGAAAAAATGTCTTATTTAGTTTATAATAGGAATGTTGCAAGTATGTTTTATACATATAGGAATATTTCCTAGGCAAACGACATAACAAGTAGAGAGGATAATCTTATGGATAGAAGTGCCAGACCCTTTCCTTTGGTAGCAGACGGTGAGCCTGTTAGTACGGAAGAGACCATTATGTCATTGTATAATGATGAGGATTTGATTAGTAATATCCATGGGGCTTATCAAGAAAAAAACTATGAGGATGTCAGCCCAACCACGCAATCGTTGCGTCCTAGCCTACGTCAAGAAAAGCGTCATCAGGCAGATATTGATAGTGGCAAGTCCTATGCCAAACAGGCTAGAGAGCAAGCTAAAGTAGATGTGAAAAAGAAACGTCAGACTTATCTGACCAAGGATATCAAAAAAACAACAGGTTTTGAGAGTTCTAAAAAAACAGCAAAACCTAAAGGAGAAGGGCAAAGTCGTCTGTCCGCTTTATCCAAAAGACTGCATCAAGATCATTATATCTTGGCAGAACTCCCAAAGATTTACAAGGAACCTAATAATAAAGCTCAACGTAAGTCTGACAAAAACAATTATGATTTTTTAAAAACCAGTCAAATCTATAATCCAAAGCCAAAAACGTCTGAAAAAAGACCGACCCAAGAGTTGAATTTAGCACGTTTTGAAGGGTAATGATGCGATTGTCAAAGAAGGAAATATTATGTCAAAAACCTATCATTTTATCGGAATAAAGGGCTCAGGTATGAGCGCACTGGCTCTTATGCTACACCAAATGGGGCATAAAGTTCAAGGTAGCGATGTCGAAAAGTACTATTTTACCCAAAGAGGTTTAGAGCAAGCTGGCATTGCAATTTTGCCATTTTCAGAGAGTAATATCACAGATGAGGTTGAGCTTATTGCTGGAAATGCCTTTCGTGAAGATAACAATGTGGAAATCGCTTATGCGCTAAAACACGGTATTCCTTTTAAACGCTATCATGAATTTCTTGGTGGCTTTATGGAGCAGTTCATTAGCTTAGGTGTTGCAGGAGCACATGGTAAAACCTCTACAACGGGACTTTTGGCACATGTACTCAAAAACATCACAGACACGTCTTATCTCATTGGTGATGGGACAGGGCGAGGCTCAGCAAATGCACAGTATTTTGTCTTTGAGTCAGATGAGTATGAACGTCATTTTATGCCTTATCACCCTGAGTATAGCATTATCACAAACATTGACTTTGACCATCCAGACTATTTTACAAGTATCGATGATGTCTTTAATGCCTTTAATGATTATGCCAAGCAGGTGAAAAAAGGCCTGTTTCTCTATGGGGATGATCCGTATCTTAGACAGATTACAGCTAATGCACCCATTTATTATTATGGCTTTAATGAGTCGGATGATTTTACAGCCTTTGACATTACCCGTACAACACATGGGTCTGACTTTAAAATCAAGTATCAGGATCATGTCCTAGGCAGTTTTCATGTACCAGCTTTTGGGCGCCACAATATCTTGAATGCTACAGCTATTATCGCTAATCTCTATATTGTTGGTTTTGATATGGCTTTGGTAGCAGAGCATCTGAAGACCTTTTCAGGCGTTAAGCGACGCTTTACTGAAAAGATTGTCAATGATACTATCATCATCGATGACTTTGCGCATCATCCTACTGAAATCATTGCGACACTTGATGCTGCCCGCCAAAAATACCCTTCTAAAGAAATTGTGGCGATCTTCCAACCTCATACGTTTACCCGTACCATCGCTTTGTTAGATGAATTTGCTGGAGCGCTCAATCAAGCAGACAGCGTCTATCTAGCGCAAATCTATGGTTCAGCGCGTGAAGTTGACCACGGAGATGTTAAGGTTGAGGACTTGGCAGCTAAAATCGTCAAACCAAACCAAGTCGTGACTGTTGAGAATGTCTCACCACTTCTAAATCACGATAATGCGGTCTATGTCTTTATGGGGGCTGGTGATATTCAACTCTATGAGCGTTCTTTTGAAGAGCTCTTAGCCAATCTCACTAAAAATCGTCAATAATAAGCGCTAGGGAATTTCCCTAGTGTTTTTGATAGCGATAAAAGAAGCTAGAATAGCTCAACAAGCGCAAGTAGTTGCTTTTACAGGCATTTTAGGGTATAATAGTTTGATTATTATTAGGAGGATAATGCTTTGGCGGATAATAAGGACGAGAAGCAAACAGCTAAAGAAGAGATTACGAGCTTTAAAGAGCGTATTCTAGCTGAGTTGCAAGAAGCAACCCGTATTCGACAGGAGCGTGAAGAAGCAGCTTATCAAGCTGAACAACAAGCGCAAGAAGAGCGCAAAACAGCTGCTGAGTTATTAGCAAAAGAATTAGAAAAGAGAAGTAGTTCACAAGGTGTTAAGGATAAGGTGGCAGACAAGTCTAGTGAGGCACAGGTAGAGCCTGGTTGGGAGACCTCTAACTTATCAAAAGTCAGCCTTAGCCCAACAGTTACCTCTGAGACGGTGTTTGAGCCAGTAGAGTTTTCAGAGTTTTCATCTAAGCTAGACCAAGAGGAAGAGCTTTTAGCGCAGCCTGTGGTTTTTAGTCAAACGCTTAGTAGCTCGGAGAGTGTCTTGGCATCAGAGTTTAGTTCAGTTGCGGCATCGATTGAGTCAGAAGTAGCAGATCAGCCTAAGGCTAGTCTGACACCTGATTCTTTATTAAATGTTACTGCTGGACGTCAAGAAGTTAATCAAGTTCTAGATGATTTAGAGCGAGTCTTTAGCCCGGAGATGACAGATAAAGCGACGAGTGTTAAAGAGGCAGAAGCAACTACGATAGACACGTTGATAGCGGATGTTAAGGGGTGGCAAGAAGAGGTCTTGCCATCAAGTGACCTAGATTTTACATCACTTGATGTAGCTTCTAGTGAGTCGGAAGCGATGCTTGAAAGTAATTCTGAGCTAGCCGAACATGATAAAGCTCCTCTTGAGGAAGTTGCCGTCCCTAGAGAGACAGGTCGAGAGCGCCGTGATCATATGGCAAAGAAATTAGCGCTTTACATTATTTCTGTGACGGTGGTGGTTTTATTGGCTCTAGGTGTCTTTGGGACCTATTATGTCTATAGTGCTTTGCAGCCAGTAGATAGCAAGGCTAAAAGTTATGTTCAAATTGAGATTCCAGCTGGTTCTGGGACAAAGATGATTGGGCAAATCTTACAGCAAAATGGCTTGATTAAAAATGCGGCTATCTTCAATTATTATTCTAAATTTAAAAATTATAGTAATTATCAAAGTGGCTACTTTAACTTACAAAAGAGCATGTCGCTTGATACGATTGCAAAAGCTCTCCAAGAAGAAGGTACGAGTCAGCCAAGTCAGCCTGTTCTTGGCAAGGTCTTAGTCAAGGAAGGTTATACTATCGAGCAGATTGCTTCTGCTATTGAAGTGAATGCAAATAGTAAAAACGCTGAAAAAACGCCATACAGTGCTGATGACTTCCGTAATCTAATGAAGGATGATACCTTTATTGCTAAGATGGTGGAAAAATACCCGACGCTGTTGGCTAATATCCCGTCTAAAGAGGCTGCGGTTTATCAATTAGAGGGCTACCTCTTTCCTGCTACTTATGATTATTATGAGGGGACAAGTCTTGAGGACTTGGTTGATAGTATGCTAGCTACCATGAATAATAATCTCTCTAGCTATTATGCAAGCATTGCCTCTAAAAATATGACGGTCAACGACATCTTGACCATGGCATCTTTGATTGAAAAAGAAGGTCAGACAGACGATGATAGAAGGTTGATTGCGAGTGTCTTTTATAATCGTCTAAATGCTGGTCAAGCACTGCAAAGTAATATTGCCGTGCTGTATGCTATGGGTAAATTAGGTGAAGTCACTACTTTAGCTGAGGATGCTAATATTGACACAGGCATTGATTCGCCTTATAATGATTATACCCATACTGGACTCATGCCTGGACCTGTGGATAGCCCAGGATTATCAGCCATCGAAGCGGCTATCAATCCTGACTCTAGTGATTATTTCTATTTTGTCGCAGATGTCAAGACAGGCAAGGTCTATTATTCTGAGGATTATGAGACCCATCAGAAGAATGTTGAGCAGTATGTCAACAGTCAAATTTCAAATTAGAAAAGAGAATGAATTATGGCAGAAAAAACGTATCCAATGACTCAAGCTGAAAAGGAACAATTGGAGCAAGAATTAGAAGAGCTAAAATTGGTTCGTCGTCCAGAAGTGGTTGAACGTATCAAGATTGCTAGATCTTATGGTGACCTTTCAGAAAATAGTGAATATGATGCGGCAAAAGATGAGCAAGCCTTTGTAGAAGGGCAAATCTCAACACTTGAGACAAAAATTCGCTATGCTGAAATTATTGATAGCGATGCCGTAGCCAAAGACGAAGTAGCCATCGGAAAGACAGTCGTCGTCCAAGAAGTTGGTACAAATGAACAAGACACCTACGTTATTGTAGGTGCTGCAGGTGCAGATATTTTCTCAGGTAAGATTTCAAATGAAAGTCCAATCGCCCAAGCACTTATCGGTAAAAAAACAGGAGATGAAGCAGTGATTGATTCACCTGCTGGTTCTTACACCGTAGAGATTATCAGTGTGGAAAAAACAAACTAAAAAAGAGGAGGGTTTATCCCAACCTCTTTTTTAGTAGCTAGATTTACGGTAGCTTCTTTAAGAGAGCATATTTGCTCTTTTTTGATACAAAAAAGGCTTGATGTTTATCGTCAAGCCTTTTAGGATAGATTATTTTTGGCGTTTCTTTTGTTTTCCAGCATTGCGCTTTTTAGTGTTTTGTTTGCTTTGGCTAATAGCGCCTTGATGAGTAGTCGTGTTTTGTGTTACGTCTTTACGACGTTTTTGAGTCTTGATACGTGGTGGATTGTTTTTGTATTCTTCGGCAACACGACGAGCAAGACGAGGTTTAATGATGTAAGTGGTTATCAATTGTTGGATGATACTAAAGATACCACCGACAAACCAATAGAGTGCCACACTGGCTGGCAAACTAATAGACATCACGACCATCATTAAAGGCATCGTGTACGTCATGGTTTTCATTTGAGCTCTTTGAGCTTCAGGTGTCGTTTGAAGAGAGAGCCATGATTGGATATAGTAGAGCGCAGCAATGACTAAGACTAAGACAAGGTTACGCTCACCCAAGTGCATACCAAGGAAGGTTGATTCAGAGACGCCTTCTGTAAAGCGTGCCGCATAAAAGAGAGCAGAGAAGAAAGGCATCTGGATGAGAAGAGGCAAGCAGCCGATCCCACCAAACATACTGATTCCTGCTTCTCGTTGAGCTTGCATGAGTTCTGTTTGAGCTGCCATTTTTTCTTCTTGAGTGGAAGCTTTTTTGATACGCTCGTTGATTGGCTCAAACAGAGGCTTGAGGTAGTTCATTTTCTCAGCTTGATAGCTAGCTTTATATGATTGGTAGAGCCCTAGAGGAAGGATGATGAGGCGTACAATAATTGTAACAACAATAATCCCTACACCAAATCCCAAGCCTAAATCATTAGCAAAATATTTGATGATGGAGCCCATAGGTACCACAAAGAGATTATATACCCACCCTTCACCTGTTGCTTGACCTGTTTTGTTTGTCTTGACACAGGCTGATAAGAACAAGAGTAAAGAGAGCATCATACCAGAAAATAAGAAACGTTTAATGTGTTTGTTCAATGCTATAGTCCTTTTTCTAAAATAGTCTTACCTTACTATTTTACTGTTTTTTTGTATAGAATACAATAGTTCTTTGGTCTGATTTTTAGTTGCTAATCTTAAAGTCATGATAGTCAGGAAAATGGTCTAGTTGGACATCCAGATAGGTCACTTTGGACCATTTAGATGGGCCTTGACGGACACCTTCTATAAAACGTGCCATTTTATGATTATCACTAGACTGAGCGAGGATACCGACTGTGCCATCGTCGTTGTTCCAGACACAACCATAGATATCTCCAATCTCAAGAGCTAAGCTATAAGTGGCATAGCGAAAACCAACGCCTTGGACACGTCCTGAGACTTGCATTCTGATTTTTTTCATGCTAATTCTCCTTTGATTCTTGTGATGATGTACCTTTATTATACGTTGTTTAGAGCGAGTTTGCCACTGAAAAGCTGTAAGAGTTTCTAAGGTCTTTATTTGAAAAAGAGCTAGATAATGAGTATAATAGCAATATGATAGTGATTCAATCGAAAGCCAATGCATTGGTGAAACAAACTAAAAAATTAAATCAAAAAAAGTATCGTAAGGATTCTTACTTGATTGAAGGATGGCACTTATTAGAGGAAGCCATAGCAGCCAAAGCGACTCTTCGCCGTGTGTTTACGCTAGAGTGTTATAAAGAGCGTTGTCACGATATCAAAGAGCTTGTTTTGGTGTCTGAGGAGGTGTTAAGAGAGCTTAGTGATTCGCCTACACCTCAAGGTGTTATAGCGGAAGTTGAAATGCCCTCTAACGAGTGGGACCTAACGACGTTAGATCGTCTATTGGTGCTAGAAGATGTCCAAGATCCAGGCAATCTTGGAACGATGGTGCGAACAGCCGACGCAGCAGGATTTGATGCGGTTATTTTATCTGATAAATCAGCCGATATTTACAATCCAAAGACCCTACGGTCTATGCAAGGCAGTCATTTTCATTTGACGATTTACCGTCGTGCTATGTCTGAGTTGCTACAAGAGCTTAAACAAAGAGAAGTCAGTATCTTGGCAACGACTCTGTCAGAGGTATCGGTTGACTATAGAGAGGTCAGTCCGAAAGTTCCCTTTGCTCTTGTGATGGGAAATGAAGGAAAAGGCATTTCACAAAGCGTCATAGAAGCTTCTGATAAGCTGTTACATATTCCTATGTATGGTCAGGCTGAGAGTCTCAATGTTGCCGTAGCTGCAGGTATCCTTATGTTCAGACTCCTTTAAGTAAAGATGGTATAATAGTGTTAGAGGTGATTGCGATGAAATCTTATAAATATGATAAAGAATTTATGTCACATGTTGGACATTTGATTGCCCATCCCCGTTTTCAAAAGTTAGAGCATATCGTCCAGCATCATCACTCGACACGATTGGAGCATTCTATCAATGTCAGCTATACGAGCTACAAAATCGCCAAACGCTTTGGTTGGGATGCTAGAAGTACAGCACGTGGTGGGCTGTTGCATGATTTTTTCTACTATGACTGGCGCACCACAAAATTCAATAAAGGGCATGCTTGGGTACATCCTAGAATTGCTGTTAGAAATGCGAAAAAATTGACCGTTCTTAATAAGCGTGAAGAAGATATCATTTTAAAACACATGTGGGGAGCTACTATTGCGCCTCCCCGTTATAAGGAAGCCTATATTGTGACTTTGGTGGATAAGTATTGGGCAGTTAGAGAGGCCTCTCGTCCACTTAAAAAATGGTTTAAAAAGCCTGTTCAGTATAGTCGTAAGCTCTTAGGTAGCCACCACCGTTAGAGAGGATCTAGGACGAGTGCCTAGATTCTTTTTGATATTTTTCTTTGTCCTTACACCTAACTTATGGTAGAATAATAAGCACTATGTTAAGTCTAATGAGGAGGGATTTATCATGAATGATAATGTGATTTACAGTCAGACAGATGCTGGATTGAACCGCTTTTTTGCTAAGATTTATGGCTTGGTTGGTATGGGTATTGGCTTGTCAGCCTTTGTGTCTTATTTGATGTTATTTGTCTTTACAGACAATCTCATCGCTATCAGCACAAGAAGTCCTATGCTTTATTATGGCGCGATTATTGTCGAGTTGGCTTTGGTCTTTTTGGCAAGCAATGCAGCGCGTCGAAATACCCCTGCAGCTCTGCCACTCTTTTTAGTTTATTCGGCCCTAAATGGCTTTACGCTTAGCTTTATCATTGCGGCTTACACGCAAGCAGTTGTTCTACAAGCCTTCTTGTCTGCTGCTGGTTTGTT
This sequence comes from Streptococcus lishijunsis, assembly GCF_047290665.1. Taxonomy (NCBI): domain Bacteria; kingdom Bacillati; phylum Bacillota; class Bacilli; order Lactobacillales; family Streptococcaceae; genus Streptococcus; species Streptococcus lishijunsis. The sequence goes on from NZ_JBLBUC010000001.1 coordinate 53,097, forward strand.
CTTTGTGATGGCTTTGATTGGTGTTTTTGTCAAAAAAGATTTATCAGGTATTGCAAAGGCATCTATGGGGCTGTTGATTGGGATTATTATCGCTAGTTTGTTAAATATCTTCTTTCATAGTAGTATGATGAGTTATGTGATTAGCTTGTTATCTGTCCTTATCTTTTCAGGCTTGATTGCTTATGATAATCAGATGATTAAGCGTGTCTATCAGTCCAACAGAGGTCAGGTAACAGATGGATGGGCTATCTCGATGGCACTTAGTCTTTATTTAGACTTTATCAATCTCTTTTTAAACTTGCTGCGTTTATTTGCGCGAAACGACTAATAAAAAGCTGGGGACCCCAGCTTTTTTGCTATTTGAAGGAATTTTCAGATTTTTTAGGAAAAAGGCTATATCTTCTGTATTTTTATGGTATAATGATAGCATTATGTGCTGGAGGAGAGATGTGATGAAGACACCTTTTGTAACCAAAGAACAAGTAGAAGCACTAGCTAATCAATTTAGAACACCCTTTCATCTCTATGATGAAAAAGGGATTCGACAAACTGCCCGTGCGCTCAATAAGGCATTTTCATGGAATAAGGGCTTTAAAGAGTTTTTCGCTGTCAAAGCCACTCCTAATCCTACTATTTTACGCATCTTAAAAGAAGAAGGCTGTGGTGTTGATTGTGCAACGGATGTAGAGCTTTTGATGAGCCACAAAGTTGGTTTTTCAAGTGACGAGATTAGCTTCACTTCAAACAATACACGCCCAGAAGAGTTTGTATATGCTAGAGAGATTGGCGCAACTATCAATCTAGACGCTTATGAGGATATTGCCTTTTTAGAGGAAGCAGCTGGACTTCCAGATACAGTATCACTACGCTATAATCCAGGGGGTGTCTTTAGTTTAGGGACAGCTATTATGGACCATCCTGAAGAATCTAAGTTTGGTATGACTAAGGCACAGCTTTTCAAAGGTTATCAAGAACTCAGAAAAAAAGGCGTCAAATCCTTTGGTTTACATGCTTTTTTAGCGTCAAATACAGTGACAAATGACTACTACCCAACTTTAGCTAGTCAACTATTTGAGTTGGCCTGTGAACTTAAAGAAGAAGTGGGGATCTCTCTTGATTTTATCAATCTATCAGGTGGTATTGGTGTTGACTATAGTCCTTCGAATCAGCAAAATGATATTGCCTTGATTGGTGAAGGGGTCCATAAGGCCTTTGACGAGATTTTAGTCCCTAAGGGCTTAGGTCATATCAGTATTTATACAGAGCTTGGACGCTATATGCTAGCTAGTCATGGACATTTGGTGACTAAGGTGTTGCACTTAAAAGATACTTATCGCCGTTATGTCGGTGTGGATGCTTGTGCGGTTAATTTACTACGTCCTGCAATGTATGATGCTTATCATCATATCACCAATATTTCAAATCCCAAGGGTACACTAGAGACTGTCGACGTGGTTGGCTCTCTTTGTGAAAATAACGATAAATTCGCTAAAAATAGAGAGCTTGAACAGGCAAGAATAGGTGACTTTTTAATCATTCATGATACGGGCGCACATGGCTTTTCGATGGGCTATAATTACAACGGACGTTTGCGTTCAGCAGAAGTCTTATGGACAGAAGATGACAAAGGTAAGCTGATTCGTCGAGCAGAGACAGCTGATGATTATTTTGCGACCTTATATGGCCATGATTTTGACTAAGAGGATAATCCTAGTGTAGACTAGGATTATTTTTATCTTAGCTAGGATAGCTAGGCTTTTCTTGTCTCCTAGCGCTTATTTTGATATAATGGTTAGGAGAATTTATATAGGAGAATGTTCAAGATGACAACTGCACTTTGGATTTTATTGATTATTGTAGCTCTTTTTGCAGGGGCTGTGGGAGGTATTTTTCTGGCTCGCCGTCAGTTTACAAAAGAAATTAGTGAATATCCTCGCCTGACACCAGATGCTATTCGTGAAATGATGAGCCAGATGGGACAAAAACCAAGTGAAGCAAAAATTCAACAAACTTACCGCAACATCATCAGACAATCAAAAGCAGCGGCTAGCAAAGCCAAGAAATAAGTGTATCATAAGCTGAGATGTTAGTAAGGTAAATGAGTGAGCGTCCACGACACCATTGATGGTCTAGCTTTGCTCAGATGATGAGAGAGTTTGGGGCTAGGGTCTCGGGCTCTTTTTTGAAGAGGATTAGCTAGGTAAGGAGAAGGTATGGATAATCGTCCCATAGGTTTTTTGGATTCTGGAGTTGGTGGCTTGACTGTTGTCAAGGAGATGTTTAAGCAGCTGCCAGAAGAAGAGATTGTTTTTATCGGAGATCAGGCGCGTGCGCCTTACGGACCACGACCAGCTGAGCAGATTCGAGCTTATACCTGGCAGATGGTAGATTTTTTGATGACCCAACAGGTCAAGATGATCGTGATCGCCTGTAACACAGCAACGGCTGTCGTTTGGAAGGAGATTAAGGATAAGCTGTCTATACCTGTTTTGGGTGTGATTTTACCAGGAGCTAGCGCAGCTATTAAGTCAACAAAAGCTGGGAAAATAGGGATAATTGGTACCCCTATGACTATCCAATCAGATACTTATAGAGAGAAAATTCAAAGGTTAGCCCCTGACATGAGGGTTGAGAGCTTGTCATGTCCTAAGTTTGCCCCTATTGTGGAGTCTAATCAGATGACCTCTAGTGTCGCTAAAAAAGTGGTTTATGAGACATTAGCACCTCTGGTTGGTCGTGTTGATACCTTAATCATGGGTTGTACACACTACCCCTTACTTCGTCCGATTATCCAAAATGTGATGGGACCATCTGTTAAGCTTATCGATAGTGGTGCAGAGACTGTGCATGATATCTCTGTTTTATTAAATTATTTTGAAATCAATCGTGAGCGAAAAGCCAGCCAACCAAAGCATCGTTTTTACACGACAGCAAGTCCTAAGGGTTTTAAAGAAATTGCTGAAGAATGGATGGGTGTAGCTATCAATGTGGAGCATGTAGAGTTATGACAAATAAAATTTTTGAATACAAAGACGACAATGACTGGTATGTAGCTGGTGGTGCAGAGATGTTTCACTTTGCAACTAGCGGTGAGGCAGAGCTTGTCCTAGATGAGCTTTGCCGTCTTAGCCCAGGAGAAAATCATGAGCACCCCATGCCAGTAGGCATCATTAAGTATCAGTCAGCTTTTAATTTGATTCGGTTTTACGTTAGTGTCTTAAATGAGCTAGAGGATCGTACCCTAGAGGTCAAGCAGCACCAAGGAGCTGTTTTGGTTAGTGAAAAAGATAAGCTATTATTAGTGCATATGCCAAAGCAAGGTGTGTCTTTAAAAGACTTTTTTGGAGAGGCGTCTAGTTTTGGAGATACGCTGTTGATTGCTACACGAAATGAAGGTAAAACAAGAGAATTTAGACGTCTATTTGCAGAGCTTGGCATCAAGGTCGAAAATCTAAATGATTATCCAGAACTACCAGAAGTAGAAGAGACAGGGATGACCTTTGAGGAAAATGCACGCTTGAAAGCTGAGACGATTGCTAATATGACAGGTAAGATGGTGTTGGCTGATGATTCAGGCCTCAAAGTTGATGCTTTAGGGGGCTTACCTGGAGTATGGTCTGCACGTTTTTCAGGTCCAAAAGCCACAGATGAATCTAATAATGCCAAATTATTACACGAGCTAGCAATGGTTTTTGAGCTTAAAGATCGCACGGCCCAATTTCACACAACATTAGTCGTTGCAGCGCCTAAGCGAGATAGCCTTGTTGTAGAAGCAGATTGGGAGGGCTATATTGCTTTTAGTCCAAAAGGTGACAATGGTTTTGGTTATGATCCTCTCTTTTTAGTTGGAGAAACAGGACGTAGCGCTGCTCAGCTGTCAGCAGAAGAAAAAAATGCTCAATCGCATCGAGGTTTAGCAGTAAAAAAATTGATGGAGGTATTTCCTAAATGGCAACACAATTTGTAGTAATGAGTGATTCGCATGAAGATCGTGATGTCGTTAAGGCCATTAAAGACCATTATCAAGGAGATGTGGATGCTATTTTTCATAATGGTGATTCAGAGTTAAGTAGCACAGACACTGTCTGGGATGGTATCTATGTTGTTCGTGGAAACTGTGATTATGATGATGGTTATCCTGATAGTAATGTCGTGAAGCTTGGTGATGTGACCATTGCACAGACCCATGGGCATCTTTACGGTATCAATTTTATGTGGGATAGACTAGCCTTATTTGCTCAAGAAGCGCAGGCTGATATTTGTCTATATGGGCATCTACACCGTGCGAGCGCTTGGCGTGAAGCTGGCATTGTTTTTATCAATCCAGGCAGTGTCCTACAACCTCGTGGTGAGGTCAATGAAAAGTTGTATGCTTTGGTGTCTGTTGATGACAAGACCATCAAGGTTGACTTTTATACCCTTGAGCACAAGCTCTATCCTCGTTTATCTCAGGAGTTTAGTAGATGATTGCTAAAGCATTTGAAGACTTTTTACTTACCCATCTAGACCACTATCTTATTGACGCTGATGATCTGGCGATTTTTATTGATACGCATAATGCTGATCATGTGCTTTTGGTGCTTACGGCTAATGGCTTGTCGAGAGTCCCTGTTATCACTAAAGATAAGACATATGTGGGGACGATTAGTATTGCTGATGTCTTAAATTATAAGGCGACCAATCATTTATCTGATTGGGAAGTTACAGGCTGTGATATTGCACCGATGGTTAACACCCATATCAAGCCAGTAGCTGTTGATGCAGACTTAACGACGATTATGCATCAGCTTGTTGATTATCCTTTTTTACCTGTTGTGGATGAAAAGGGGCTATTTCAAGGGATTATCACACGTAAATCCATTTTAAAAGCTGTCAATAGTTTATTACATGACTTTACAAATGATTATGACATTATCGCAAAAGACGCTACAGAGAGCCATTGAGACTTTTTTAGAGGGTAAGTCTCTATCCTTAAATTCTCAAAAAAGTTATGGCTATGACTTAGAGCAGTTTATCACAGTGACAAGGGGTGAGATAAGCCCAGACAAATTACGCCTTTATGAGAGTTTTTTGGATGGTCAAGCGCCCTCTGTCGCCAAGCGTAAGCAATCAACCGTCAATCAATTTCTCTGGTTTCTCTATGAGAAAGAGTTCATTTTAAAGGCTTATAGATTACAGGTAAGAAAACGTCTTGTCAGAGAAGAGACGTCTCCTCAACTGATAGACAAGTCCCTTTTTTATCAAGAGACGGATTATAAAGTAGGGCAATTGATTGCCCTACTTATGATAGAGTTGGGCTTGACACCAGCAGAATTGGCCGATCTAAAGTGTGAGGATATAAGCCTTGACTTTAAAACCATTCGTCTTGTACGTTTGATGCGGTTGCGTGTGCTTGAGGTCAAAGAAGAATTGCTACCTTATCTGTCGAAACAGCTATCTAACACGAAGCCTTATCTTTTTTCACATCAAGGGAAGGCCTACTCACGTCAGTGGTATTTTAAGCAATTACGAGCGTTTTTAGTGTCTATCGGCCTAGAAGAAGAAAGTGCGAAAAGCCTTAGGGTACAATATATCTTGCACGAAAAAGAAGCGGGTCTTAGTGCTAGTACGATTGCTCGTCAGCTAGGCTTACAAAGTGCCATAACAGTGGAGAAATATTTTTAAAATGGATATTAAGTTAAAAGATTTTGAAGGCCCACTTGACTTGTTATTGCATTTGGTGTCAAAGTATGAAATGGACATCTATGATGTGCCGATTGTAGAGGTTATTGAGCAGTACCTTGCTTATATTGCTACTTTGCAAGCTATGAAGTTAGAAATTGCTGGTGATTATATGGTGATGGCTAGTCAGTTGATGCTAATCAAAAGTAAGAAACTTCTGCCAACCATGCCTAAAGAAGTACCTGTCGAGGAAGATTTGGAGCAGGAATTGCTCAGTCAGATTGAAGAATATAAACGCTTTAAGCTCTTAAGTCAGGGCTTATTAGATCAGCATCAAGAGCGCTCAAAGTTTTATACTAAACCACCAGAAGAGTTGATTTTAGAAGATGTAATACTCAGACAAGACAAGACGGTTATGGACTTATTTTTGACTTTCTCAAAACTTCTTGCTAATCAGGCTGAACAGAAGAAAAACTCACAGACCGTAGTGGCACGTGAGGATTATCGTATTGAGGATATGATGAGACGATTAGACACTAAGCTCTCTGACAGCAAGCCATTGTTATTGCAGGCTGTATTTGAGGAGTGTCAGTCTAAAGCAGAGAAGATTACCCTTTTTTTAGCCTGTTTAGAGATGATGAAGCGCCAGCAGATTGTCGTTAGACAAGAGAAGAACTTTGAGAATATTTATCTCATGTTGTATGAAGCCAAAGAGCTAAGGGAGGTGGAGGTGTAAGATGGAGTATTTAGCACAAATTGAAGCCCTGCTTTTTGTAGCTGGTGAAGAAGGTCTGAGCTTACGCCAATTAGCAGAATTACTACACTTGACACCATCAGCTTTGCTACAACAATTGGAAAAATTACAAGAAAAGTATCAGGCAGATGAGCTGAGTAGCTTGTGTGTGATAGAGACTTCAAAAACTTATAAATTGGTCACTAAGGAGTCGTTTGCTGATTTGCTAAAAGAGTTTTCAAAATCTCCCATCCACCAAAGTCTCTCAAGAGCTAGCTTAGAGGTGTTGACTATCATTGCTTATAAGCAGCCTTTGACACGTGTTGAGGTCGATGAGATTCGTGGGGTTAATTCGAGCGGTGCTATTAGCAAGCTTCTGGCTTTTGGTTTGATTAAAGAAGCTGGGAAAAAAGAGGTCCTTGGACGTCCAAAACTCTATGTGACGACCGATTATTTTTTAGATTATATTGGCATCAATCAGTTAGATGACTTGATTGCAGTTGAGCATCAGCTCAATCAAGATGAGGAATTGAGTTTATTTACAGTTGATGAGTTGAAAGAAGGTGACGAAAGTGAGAATCAATAAATACATCGCTCATGCAGGTATTGCTAGTCGTAGAAAAGCAGAAGAGCTAATTAAACAAGGATTGGTCACAATCAATGGTCAGGTCGTGAGAGAGCTTGCAACACAAGTCAAGTCAGGTGATAAGGTAGAGGTATCAGGGACACCTATCTACAATGAAGAAAAAGTCTATTATCTCTTAAACAAACCACGAAATGTCATCTCAAGTGTCTCAGATGATGTGGGAAGAAAGACTGTCATAGACCTTTTACCTAATGTAACGGAGCGCATCTACCCTGTTGGGCGCTTGGATTGGGATACTTCTGGGCTGTTGATATTGACCAATGATGGTGATTTTACAGATAAGATGATTCATCCGCGTAATGAGATTGATAAGGTTTATTTAGCGCGTGTGGATGGTATCGCTACAAAGGATAATCTACGTCCCTTGACTAGAGGAGTCGATATTGACGGTAAAAAAACAAAACCAGCTCACTATAATATCATTAAAGTAGAGCGTGATAAAAATCGCTCCCTAGTAGAGTTGACCATTCATGAGGGACGCAATCATCAGGTCAAAAAGATGTTTGAGGCTGTGGGCTTAAAGGTCAATAAGCTCTCTCGAATTCGTTTTGGTACCCTTGATTTAAAAGGCTTAAAGCCAGGAGAGTCAAGACGTCTTAGCAAAAAAGAAATTAGTCAGTTGCATAATGCTGCTGTTACTAAAAACTAATGCGAGATTTTTGCATTTGGTTGGTGAGAGCTTACCAACGCTACTTATCACCTCTTTTTCCAGCGACGTGTCGTTATCGTCCTACGTGCTCAGCTTATATGATTGAAGCTTTGGAAAAGCATGGTTTAAAAGGTCTGTTAATGGGGTTATCTCGAATACTGCGTTGTCATCCTTTTGTCGCAGGAGGAGATGACCCAGTTCCTGATGTTTTCACCTTGAGACGCTCAAGACAAGATAAAAAACACTCCAAGTGATTGGGGTGTTTTTTAGACTTTTGACCATGTTTTGGGTAGCATGAGAAGGATAATTGGGTAAATCTCAAGTCGTCCAGCAATCATGGTAAAAGAGAGAAGGACTTTTGAAAAAGGGCTAAAGATAGCAAAGGTATCTGTGGTCCCTAAAAGCGGTCCGATATTGTTGAAACTAGAGGTTGCTGCGCTAAAGACGACCATAAAATCATTACTATCAAGCGCTAAAAAGAGCAATAAAATGACAAAACCGATAATATAGGTCGCCAAATACCGAAGAACATTTCGCTGTGTTTCTTTGTCAATCACCGTATCGTTGATATGAAGGGATAAGATACGATTGGGATAGAGTGTCGAGAGGATGTGATTGCGTGAGATTTTAGAGAGCATGAGGACACGCATCACTTTAAAACCTCCAGCTGTTGAGCCAGCTGAGCCTCCGATAAACATGAGAAGCAGTAAAATGCATTGTGAAAACATAGGCCAATGGATAACATCTGTAAGACCAAAACCAGTGGTTGTGACGATAGTGGAAACTTCAAAAAAGACTTTTTCTAAACCGTCAAAAAAGTGGTCATACATACCAAGGACATTGAGGGCAATTAGTGCTGTTGCACCAAAGACAATGGCAAGATAAGCGCGCAGCTCTTCATCACTAAAGAACATCTTGACCTTACGCAGGAGTAAAAAGTAGTAGAGGTTAAAGTTAATCCCAAAAACTAACATGCCGACAGAGACAAGGTTGGTTAGTAAAGAGCTGTTGTAGTGGGACATGCTGTCATTATAGACGGCGAAACCTCCTGTTCCAGCTGTTCCCATAGCAGTGATAAAACTATCAAAAATAGGCATCCCAGCAAGGATAAGAAGCACTGTAAAAATAGCAAACATGACAAGATACAAAATATAAAGTATCTGTGCAGTCTCTTTTAGTTTAGAGACGACTTTACCAAAGACTGGTCCAGGAACTTCTGCACGCATAACCTCAAGCAAACTGCCACGGCTATTTTCCATGATGGCAAGCGCAAAAACAAGCACGCCCATCCCTCCGATAAGATGAGCAAAACTGCGCCAAAAGAGCATGGAGCGTGATAGTACGCTAACATCAGCTAAGATAGTAGCGCCAGTAGTGGTAAAGCCTGAACTTGTTTCAAAAAAAGCATCAATCAAGCTTGGAATTTGTCCTGAAAAAACAAAAGGTAAGGCTCCAAAGAAAGACCATAAAATCCAACAAAGGGCTACAATCAGCATTCCTTCACGTGTGTAGATATGATGGTCCTTGGGCTTGATAAGAACACCAATACCGCCTATTAAGAGCAGTATGATGATGGTCATGATGATACTAAGGAGATTTTGTAGGGGTTCTTGGTAGATGAGCGCTACGATTAACGGTACAAAAAGTAGTGTGGCTTCGATGAGGAGTAATTTGGATAGGAGATAGCGTACCATACTTCTATTCATAACTAGGCTTACCTCGCAATTAAATCACTAAACGTTGTGATGTTTTCTAAAAGGGTGATAACGATAATTTTATCGTTACATTTTAAGACATCTTCTCCTGTTGGGAAGATGGTTTTACCTTGGCGGATGATGGCTGCAATGAGAATATTGGGCTTGAGGGTGACTTGAGATAGCGGTTTATCAATGGTTGGATTGGCTTCGTTGATTTCAAACTCTAAGGCCTCTATATTCCCATTTGCAATGTGGTGGAGTGACTCTAAGTTAGAATCTTTGGCGTTATAGCGCCCGCGGATAAAGTGCATGATACTGTCCACTGCGATATTTTTAGGAGTGACAATGGTGGAGACTTCCTTGCGGTCAATAATTTCGAGGAGACTGGTTCGATTGATTTTGGTGATGTTTTTAGGAACACCAAGTGACTCTAAAAACATAGATGTGATGATATTTTCTTCATCGACACCTGTCATGGTCGCCACAGCATCATACTTGGTCACGTTTTCTTCCATGAGGATATTTTTAGAAGTGCCATCACCATGGACGACATTGACGTGAGGAAATTCTTGGCTAAACCATTCAGCACGTTGGCGGTTTATTTCGATAATTTTTAAGCTGATATTGGTATTTTTTAAAATATTAAGTAGGTAATAGGCGATACGTCCAGCTCCGACTAGCATCATATTTTTTACGATTTTGGATTTGACTGAATTGTGAAAACCGACCATCTCAGAGCGACTTCCTGTCACGAAAATAGTATCACCTTCTTTAATAATGACATCACCATTTGGAATGATAATGTCATTTGAGCGCTCAATAGCACAGATGACAATGTTGCCAAAGCGTCGTCTAAACTGGCTCAGGCTAAGCCCTGATAAGCGGCTATTTGGCGAGATTTTAAACTCCATAAGCATGACACGCCCATTTGCGAAATGCTCGACTGAAAGCGCATTAGGAAAATCAACGATGTTGGCGATAGCGCGTGCAGAAAGCAGTTCAGGATTGACGACCATTGAGTAGCCAAGGACATTTTTTTCCTTGAAGTAGGGATTTGAGTATTCAGGATTGCGAACACGTACGATGGTCTCTTTAGCGCCCATTTTACGAGCCAAAACGGCAGAAATCATATTGACTTCGTCCTTGTCAGAAAGCGCAATAAAAATATCACAATCTTTAACATCCGCTTGTTCTAAAATCTTGAAGTTAGCACCGTTTCCGACGATCCCCATAATATCATAGCGCTTCGTTAGCCGCTTTAGCACAGCCTCCTTTTCCTCGATGAGAATGACATCATGTTTTTCACCGACAAGTGAGCGACAAAGGGCAGTACCGACTTTACCACCACCAACAAGAATAATCTTCATAGTTACCTCCGAGCTATCCTTCTATGATACTATTTTTCTAGGAAAATGCAATAAGTTAAGCCTGTTTTTGTTTGCATTGTCGTTAAAATAGAAGAAATAAGAAAACAGTTTCAGCTAAAAAAATAAGCTAAAAGCATTGACAGATAGCAAAGACATGATATAATGGTAACAACGATTCGTTGTTTTAAATCAAACCTGTTATGATTTAAGGTAACGAGCAACCACAACCACATTGTTTGCTGAGCGTGACTCCGGGCAATGTGGTTTTTATATGCCAAAAAAGGGGAAAAGCGATGAATTTAGAAGCCATGAGCCAAAAAGAGCACCGCACAGACAATAATGTGAATCATATCGTGCTCTTTGAGCCACAAATCCCAGCCAATACGGGCAATATCGCACGTACTTGTGCTGCTACTAACAGTCCTCTCCATATTATTCGTCCCATGGGATTTCCCATTGATGATAAAAAAATGAAGCGTGCAGGGCTTGATTATTGGGATAAGTTAGACATTAGTTTTTATGATAGTCTGGAGGACTTTTTAAAAGCCTGTGATGGTCAGCTACATCTGATTAGTAAGTTTGCTGATAAGGTGTATTCACAAGAACATTATGCTGATGGTCAAAACCACTATTTTATCTTTGGACGTGAGGATAAGGGGCTTCCAGAATCTTTTATGCGCGATTATAGAGCGGCTGCCTTGCGTATCCCCATGAATGACCAGCATGTCCGAAGTCTCAATCTGTCAAACACAGTCTGCATGATTGTCTATGAAGCATTGCGTCAGCAATCCTTCCCACATTTGGAGCTTAGTCATCACTATCACAACGATAAATTAAAGTAAAATTAAAAAAAAAAAAAATAAACTATTTTTCGAAAATAACTTATTGAAATCAAGGTGCGATTCTGTTAAGATAAAGATATCATTGTAAAAAGGAATTAGGATAGGAGAATTAGGATGTCACAGTATTCGAGAGTGGAGCGCTTGCATACGTCTAAAGTTGTCAAAAAGCAGCGTTTTTCCATTCGTAAACTTTCAAAAATAGGTGCTGTATCTGCCTTGGTGGGAACAAGCCTCTTTTTTGCAGGAGGCGTGAAAGCAGATGAGACAGCTCTTAATCATGTTACAGAGACTGTTGTACAGACTCAAGCAAGTAGCGATGAGACGTCGCTCTCAAAAGCATATACTAGTGCTTCTACAGAATCTTTAGATGCTAGCCAAGTGCAAGCAGCTAGCTCTGAGATAGCTAGTGAATCTTTAGATGCTACTGAAGCGAGTCAAAGTGTTACGATAACTGCCGCAGCTAGCTCAGAGAGTACTACATCTCAGACAGAGACTAGCCAATCTGATGTTTCAGCACTTGTGACGAGTGAGGAAGTAAGCACACAAGATACGTCAGCATCAGAGGCTATCGAGATGCAAGAGGAAAGTACTAGTCAGCAGACACAAGAGACAAGAGAAAGTGCAGCTAGAGGCCAAGAAAGTTCAAGCAATCCTGCTGTTGGTGTTTTAAACTATGACCGTAATAAGACCACTTTTGATGTAGCTATTGTCGGAACAGATAGTAGTAAAGCTATCAAGGGGGCACGTATTGCTGTCTGGTCAGAAGAAAATGATCAAGATGATCTTCGTTGGTACACGCCTGCTGCTAGCAACAATCAAATCCGTCAAACCGTTAATATCATGAACCACGCTGGAAAAACTGGTGATTATGTTGTTCATGTTTATACGGATTTTGTTGATGGTAGTGTCTATGCCGTGAGTCTTGGTAGTTACCATATCGAAGTGGATCCTAAAAGTATCGTAGGTTCTGCGTCACAAGGGCATTATAATATTATCAATCGTGTGGTTTATTTGGATGCAGGACATGGTGGCTATGATCCAGGGGCTAGCTATTTTGGACAACATGAAAAGAATTTAACCTTACAAGTGCAACAACGCTTAAAAGCTAAGTTGGAAGCATCTGGTTATCAAGTTGTTACGAGTCGTACGACAGACAAGGCAGTAGAATTATTAGATAGATCTCAAAATGCCAACCAAAGTCAGGCAGATATTTTCGTGAGCCTTCATTTTAATGCCTCAACAAGTGCTGCAGCAAATGGTCTTGAAACTTACTATTACGTGTATGATGCTAATTACAACCCAAGGCTCAATAAGACCTACCACAATGATGCTGAGCGTCTAAAGCGTAGTAGTGACTTAGCACAAGCTATTCAGACTAACGTTCAAGCAACAACTGGCTTCAAAAATAATGGTGTCAAACGTGAGACCTTTGCTGTCGTACGTGAAACAGTGGCACCAGCTGTTTTAGTGGAGCTTGGCTATATCTCAAATGCAGCAGAATTTTCAAAAATCAATACAGCCGCTTATCAAGAGCGCCTAGCTCAAGGGCTTTTTCAAGGTATCCAAAGTTACTATGATAAATATCAAAAAAGCTCCATTGTAAAACCTGCTCAAGTGGCTAAAGAAGCACCTTCTATTAAAGTTGTCAACTACAATAAGACAAGCACAATGTTTGATGTGGTTGTGACAGGTAGCGACAAGACAAAAACTGTTAAGCAAGCACGCATTGCTGTTTGGTCTGACCAAAAAGGTCAGGATGATTTGAGATGGTATACTGTTGGTGCTAAGGATAATCAATTGAGCCAGAAGGTTAACATCCTTAATCATGCGGCTAATACTGACAACTATAATGTGCATGTCTATGTGGATTTTACAGATGGCAGTCATTCAGGCACTAACCTTGGTAAATACTATATTGAAGTAGCTGAGCCAGAAAAACCATCAGTAGCTGTTGTCAACTACGATAAATCTAAGCCAACCTTTGATGTGGTTGTGACAGGTAGTGACAAGACTAAGGTGATTAAAGGTGCACGTATTGCCATTTGGTCAGAGGAAAAAGGTCAAGATGACATCAAATGGTATGTATCAAGTGCATCAAATAACAAACTAAGTCAGTCAGTTGATATCCGTAATCACGCTAATAAGACGGGTGACTATAACGTCCATGTTTACACAGACTTTACAGATGGGACAAGCTACGGTGTTGTGGCAGGTAAACTACACATTGAAGTAGCTGAGCCAGAAAAACCATCAGTAGCTATTGTCAACTACGATAAGTCTAAGCCGACCTTTGATGTGGTTGTGACAGGTAGCGACAAGACTAAGGTGATTAAAGGTGCGCGAATTGCCGTTTGGTCAGAGGAAAAAGGTCAAGATGACATCAAATGGTATGTACCAAGTGCAACAAACAATAAGCTAAGTCAGTCAGTTGATATCCGTAATCACGCTAATAAGACGGGTGACTATAACGTCCATGTTTACACAGACTTTACAGATGGGACAAGCTACGGTGTTGTAGCAGGTAAACTACACATTGAAGTAGCTGAGCCAGAAAAACCATCAGTAGCTGTTGTCAACTACGATAAGTCTAAGCCAACCTTTGATGTGGTTGTGACAGGTAGTGACAAGACTAAGGTGATTAAAGGTGCGCGAATTGCCGTTTGGTCAGAGAAAAAGGGCCAAGACGACATCAAATGGTATGTACCAAGCGCAAATAATAATAAAATTACACAAACTATCGACATTCTAAACCATGCAGGTAACACAGATACTTACAATGTCCATGTTTACACAGACTTTACAGATGGGACAAGCTATGGTGTCAATGCTGGTAAATACGCTATTGAGGTTGTCAATGCCCTCAGTGTCTCTTATAAGGGGACTGGAAATTATGAGGTCAAGGCACATGGTGTACCAAAGACAGGTGATATTTTAATGGCTGTCTGGTCTGATAAAAATGGTCAAGATGATATTCGTTGGTATCAAGCTAATAAACAAGATGATATAGCGATTAGTCGTGTCAATGTCACGAATCACAAAGATACTGGAGACTATCATGTTCATGTCTATCATAGGACTGCTGATAAGTTAAACTTCCTGTTTGAGGATAGCTTTGCTGTTGATAAGGCTGATTTTAAGGCGCCTTATTACCGTCAGCGTGATCCTAAGTGGGCTAGTCAAGTCTATGGTCTTGCCAATATGGATCAAACAGGCTGTGTACCAACTAGTCTAGCTATGGTATTTTCGGCACTCGATGATAAAGCTGTCCTTCCGACAGATGTAGCCAGCTATCTTTATCAAAAGACTGATCAATTTAATAAAAAATGGACTGGGACAGGTGTCAGAGGTCTCTTGCAAGCAGTAGATGGTTTTGGCTATAAGGCAACTGCTCTACCGAGCTTATCAGCTGTGACCACTGCTCTTCAAGAAGGTCACTATCTAGTAGCAGCCATTCAAAATAATATTTTCGTACGTAATGGAAGCCATGAGCTTGTCCTAAAAGGCTATGAAAATGGAAAAACTTACGTTTCAGATCCATACACTCCAATGTTGTCAGGCTGGTATTCTGTCTCTCAACTTTGGTCTGAACAAAGTCGTTATCAAGAAGACCGTGCTGGTGTTCCTTCTACATTCATCAAAATCACAGATGCTTAACCATCATAAGCAAAGCCCTTGCAATTGCAGGGCTTTTTTGATATGCTAGAGGTGTCTTCAGGGCAGGGTGTGATTCCCGACCGGTGGTGATGGCTTTAAGCCTAAGTCCGCGAGCGAGAGCTGATGTGGTGTGATTCCACAACCGACAGTATAGTCTGGATGGGAGAAGACGAAGGTTTGACATACCTTTGGCACTTCTTTCAATTTGTAAAAATTGGAGGAATTTTTTATGACAAATACACGACGTTTGACGCTGCTTGCAGTGCTTTCAGCCCTATCATTTGTACTCATGTACTTGAGTTTTCCCTTGATTCCAGGGGCGGATTTTTTAAAGCTTGATTTTAGTCTGATACCTATGCTTTTAGCATTGGTGCTACTAGATTTAAAAGGTGCTTTTAGCGTTTTGTTTTTACGCTCGCTTCTGAAAGTCTTGTTAAACACAAGAGATGTGGGGAGCTTGATTGGTTTGCCAATGAATATGGTAGCCCTAGGCTTGTTTATTTTAGCTTTTGCGCTATTATGGCAAAAGAAACCTAGCATTGCTAACTACATTAAAGCAAGTGTAGTTGGGACTTTGGTCTTGACATTAGCTATGGTGGTGCTAAATCTTATCTACGCTGTTCCTCTTTATGCGGAGTTTGCTGGATTTGATATCAATGCTTTTATCGGTCTGAATAAATACATTATGGCTATGGTTATCCCTTTCAATCTAGTAGAGGGAGTTATATTAGCACTTGTTTTTTACATCGTGTATGTGCCTGCTAAACCACTTTTAGAAAGATATCAGAATTAACCATGAAACAAAGACAAACATACTGGTTGCGTGCGTCCTTTGCCTTTTTGATTTTTGTAGTTTTAGGATATGTGGTGAAATTTTACCCTGAAGTATTACAACCATTTGACGAGACTATACAGACAGCTGTTAGAGGAGATTTACCAGATGGTTTGACTTTCTTTTTTAAGACAATCACAGTGCTTGGAAATACCAGCACGCAAGTATTAGTGGCAGCTCTTTTTGTCATTATATTTGCAGTCAAAAAATGGTATGCAGAAGCTTCTTTTTTAGCTGTTAATGGGTTATTAGCAGCTATCTGCATTGTGTCACTCAAGTATCTCTACCAACGCCCTCGTCCTAGCATTAGCCATTTGGTGTATGCAGGTGGGTATTCTTTTCCAAGTGGGCATTCTATGGGAAGTTTTTTGATTGTTGGTAGTCTCTTGATTATTTCTTATCAACGCATTCAGCATAAAGTGATCAAGTGGACTGTGGTGACCTTGCTAGCACTTGAGATTGCTTTGGTAGGATTCTCTCGTATTTATCTAGGCGTTCACTATCCAAGTGATGTTTTGGGTGGCTTTGTGCTAGGCTATGCGATTTGCAATCTGCTTTTTCCTTATTATGATCAGAAGCGCTTTGAGTGGCGTTTCACAGGAAAACAAAAATAAGACAAAGAATGGTACCTTGTATCATTTCTTTTTCTTATCTAGGCGAAAAAAGCGGATTGTGCTACAATAAAGGGTATGAAAAAACGTTATAATACTTTAAATGATTATTATCGCTCTTTGTTTGGCGAGAAGATTTTTAAGGTGCCCATTGATGCGGGTTTTGATTGTCCCAATAGAGATGGTACAGTAGCTCATGGAGGCTGTACTTTTTGTACCGTATCAGGGTCTGGCGATGCCATTGTGGCACCAGATGCGCCGATACGAGAGCAATTTTACAAAGAAGTGGACTTTATGCATGGCAAATGGCCAGAGGTTAAGCATTATCTCGTGTATTTTCAAAACTTTACCAATACGCATGCTTCTGTTGAGCTTATTCGAGAGCGTTATGAACAAGCTCTCAATGAGCCTGGAGTGATTGGTGTCAATATCGGGACACGCCCAGACTGCTTACCAGATGATGTGATTGCTTATTTGCATGAGTTGACAGAGCGCATGCATGTGACTGTAGAGTTGGGGCTACAGACGACTTATGAAGAGACCTCAAAGCTAATCAATCGGGCACATTCTTATGACCTTTATAAAGAGAGTGTTGCACGCCTTCGTCAAAAAGCGCCTAAGGTAGAGATTGTTTCTCATCTTATCAATGGTCTTCCATTGGAGACTCCTGAGATGATGCTTGAAAATGTCCGACGCTGTGTGACTGATAATGACATCAACGGCATCAAGCTACATTTACTTCATCTAATGACTAATACCAGAATGCAGCGAGATTACCATGAAGGTCGTCTTAAACTTCTTAGCCAAGAAGAGTATGTCTCTATTATCTGTGATCAGCTGGAGATTATCCCAAAGTCTATTATCATTCATCGTCTCACAGGTGATGCTCCCAGAGAGATGCTGATAGGTCCTATGTGGAGTCTTAATAAATGGGAAGTATTAAACGCCATTGATGCTGAAATGCAACGAAGGGATTCTTATCAAGGCTGTAAAGTAGAAGGAGTAGAGAGATGATAAAGCGTCCGATTGAGCTGTCGCACGATTTTTTAGCTGAGGTGATAGATGAGAAGAGTGTGGTTGTTGATGCCACTATGGGAAATGGCTACGACACCTTATTTCTAGCGCAAAAAGCAGGATGCGTCTATGCGTTTGATATTCAAAAAAAAGCTTTGGAAAGGACACGTCAGCGCCTAGAAAAAGCCAATTGTTTAGCTAATGTCAATCTTATTTTAGATGGACATGAAAAAGTGGCTCGATATGTTACAAAAGCGATAAGTGCTGCGATTTTTAACTTGGGTTATCTACCAAGTGCAGATAAATCTTTGATTACAAAACCAGCAACGACGCTTAGCGCCTTGAGTGCTATTTTAGAGAAATTGCAAGTAGGAGGGCGTGTTTCCCTGATGGTCTATTATGGACATGAGGGTGGCGATAAGGAAAAAGACGCTGTTCTTGAGTTTGTGGAAAGTCTCTCTCAAGAGCACTATGCCACTATGCTTTATCAGCCTCTAAATCAAATTAACACCCCTCCTTTTCTGATTATGATTGAAAAATTAAGGTAGATGATTATGTTTAAGGAATTATTACATCAAGAAGAATTTGAAAAAGCACGTCATATGAAAAAGCTGACTAAGCTCAAGAAAAAACTGATGAATCTGGAGGTTGAGCGTTGTCAGAAAATGATGGTAAAAAAAGATGTCGCAGAGATTGATGCTAAAATTGCTGCGAATAAATCAGCCTATAAAAAGCTTTGTAAGGACAAGTCGTAAGGGGAGAGATTGCTATGCATATGGCTATGTTTATCGTGATTTTCTTAGTTGTGTTAATCTTCTCAAATTTGCTAAATCACCTTTTTCCGAAAGTCCCTTTGCCATTGATTCAGATTATCTTTGGTGGGCTTATTTCCTTAGTGGCAGGCGACAATACAGTTCATTTAGATAGTGAGCTATTTCTAGCCTTTGTGATTGCGCCTTTATTATTTCGGGAGGGAGAAGAAAGTGATATTACTAATGTGCTTAGGCACTGGAAGGTGATTTTATATCTTATTTTTCCTGTGATTTTTATCAGCACTTTGTCCCTAGGTTTTGCGACCTATTATTTATTGCCAGCAGGCGTGTCTCTAGCAGCCTGTTTTGCAGTGGGGGCGGCTTTAGGACCTACTGATCTTGTTGCCTTCAACTCATTATCAAAGCGTTTTAGCTTTCCTAAGCATGTGCAAAATATTTTACGAGGCGAGGGGCTTCTTAATGATGCGAGTGGCTTGGTTTCTTTTCAAGTCGCTATGACAGCTCTGATGACAGGCGTATTTTCATTGCAAAATGCTAGTTTGAAGCTTTTGTTATCCTTATTTGGAGGCTTTTTGGCAGGGCTTGTCATCTCGTTTATCAATAGACTTTTTTTAGCTATTTTAGATAATATGGATGCTGCTGATGTGGCAGGTACCATGTTATTAGAGCTAGCCTTGCCTTTTGCAGCCTACTTTTTGGCTGAGGAAATTCATGGTTCAGGCATTATTGCTGTGGTGATTGCTGGTATCTCACAAGCCAGTCGTTTTAAGAGAATCACTCTTTTGGATGCTCAAATGGATAATGTGGGTACTGTCTTATGGAACATGATTTCCTTTGTCTTAAATGGTTTTGTCTTTTTGATGTTAGGTGAGGAGTTGATAGCTTTTGCCAAGTCTGTTTTGATTAGTCAAGAGATTGACACGCTAGCT
Organism: Streptococcus lishijunsis; assembly: GCF_047290665.1. Lineage (NCBI taxonomy): Bacteria > Bacillati > Bacillota > Bacilli > Lactobacillales > Streptococcaceae > Streptococcus > Streptococcus lishijunsis. The sequence goes on from NZ_JBLBUC010000001.1 coordinate 72,505, forward strand.
GTTTTGGGTGTGATTGTCTTGTTGAGCGTCCTTTTATTTGCGATTCGTTTTGTGATGATTTGGGCCTTTTACGCTTATCGTCTCTTTCAGCTGAAAAAGGACATGAAGCGCTATTTTAATAATATCCTCGTCTTGACCTTCTCAGGGGTCAAAGGGACAGTGTCTATTGCTACTATTTTGTTATTGCCTAATTTAGCATCGGCAGAAAATAGTATGCTACTCTTTATCGTAGCAGGCGTGACTTTGGTGAGTTTTTTAGTAGGGATTGTTGTCCTACCACGTCTAGCTGATAAGGCACCTGAGCAAAGCAACCACTATATGCAGATTGCTATTTTAAATGACGTCATTGCCCAATTGCAAAAAGACCTTAAAGATAGTAAGCGCCCTAGCTCTATTTATGCAGTGATTGACAATTACCATAATCGTGTTGAAGAGCTTGTTTTAGATCATGAATCACAAGAAGTCAAGTCTGATCTAGCGCTTATCAATGTGATGATTTTAAGTATCGAGAGTGAGGGGCTAGAAAATGCCTTTTCAAATGGTGAGATTGATATGAAAGAATACCGTCTCTACCAGCGCTATCTTAAGTTTTTAGAAGGGCGTATTCATCGTGGTTTTATCTCTAATATTAGTTATCTATTAGCTGTTTTCTTGAGAGCTCTGCCCAAAATACTCCATGAGATTGTCACTTTAGGGGCAACCATTAGACAATTTTTACGGGCTAAGGACGATAAAGAGTTGATTAGTCAGGACAATCGTGAGCATCTGATTGCTCTTTATAAAGCCAATACAGAGCTAGTCCTAGAATCTCTCCGACAACTAGAGGGTGTCTATCGGACGGATTTGGTTGATTACTTGATTTATGCTAGAAAAGAGGAGCTGGCCATGGTGACCTCAGGGGTCTTTATCGAGCGTATCATGGCACGCAGTCTCCCTGATAATGTTGAGGAAATGTTGCGTGGTTATTATTTGGAGCGTAAGATTATTGCAGAGTATGAAGCCGCTGAGCTCATTTCGCATCGCTATGCTAAAGCACTGCGTAAAGAAGTCAATGCACTGGAAAATTACTCGCTAAAAGAGACCGTCAATACTTTGTCTTATGATATTGTCAACTACACGAGAAAACGAATCATTTCTTAAAAACAACTGGACAAACTGTCCAGTTGTTTTAGCGTGGTTGGATGAAAAAGCGACCCTCATCAAGAGAGATAAGATGAACAGGTCTTTGGTAGAATGCTTCTAGCTGTTTCTTGGTGAGAATGCTCTCCTTGGGACCTTGTGCGACTATTTTACCTTCTCTAAGCAGAAGGAGATGAGTCATTTTTGTCGTAATCTCATCAGGATGGTGGGTGACAAAAAGGATGGTTGGTGCATTTTCTAGCTCAGAAATAGTATCAATCTGCCTGAGTAGTTTGTCACGAGCAAAAAGGTCAAGTCCTGTTGTCGCTTCGTCTAAAATAAGGAGACGTGGCTTGTCCATAAGACTTCTAGCGATGAGAAGGAGCTGCTTTTCGCCCTGTGAGAGACTAGCATAATAGTGTCCTATGAGATGGCTAGCTCCTAGATTGTCAAGCATTTGTCTGGCTTCTTCTAGTTCTGTTTGAGTATAGGACTTATAGAGGATACTGCTTTTATACTGACCTGTTAAGACAATCTGCTCAGCAAGCATATGCGGAGATAGTCGCTCTGAGATAAAGCTGCTGACAACACCAATGTGATGACGGATATGACTGATGTCTCCTTTCCCAAAAGTCGCCCCTAAGACAGAGGCTTGTCCTTTTGAAGGGAAAAATTCAGCCATAATGAGTTTTAAAAGTGTAGATTTGCCAGAGCCATTTAAACCTAAAATCGCCCATGTTTCTCCTTTTTGGACTTGCCAATTAAGATTAGTTAAAAGGTATTTTCCCTGACGCTCCAAAGTGACGTCTCTTAATGAAATCACTGTCATAATCTCTCCTTGTCTTATAAAAGCTATTGTAGAAAGTTGATGTTAATAGTATAGCATAAAGCAAAAATATGGTATAATAAGAATATTATCAATTTAGGAGAATTATCATGGAAGACCCAAGCAGTCAGAATCTGCTGTTACAATTTATCATACTTATCGTCTTAACCTTATTAAATGGTTTTTTCTCAGCGACAGAGATGGCGCTAGTCTCGCTTAATCGCTCACGCGTTGAGCAAAAAGCAGAAGAAGGAAGTAAACAATATCAACGTCTTTTAAAGGTACTTGAAAAACCCAACAACTTTTTATCGACTATCCAAGTCGGTATTACCTTTATCGGATTGCTATCAGGAGCAAGCTTGTCAGCTAGTCTTGGTGAGGTTATCGCAGGCTGGTTTGGTGGCGCCGTTTGGGCTCAAAGTGCAGGGAGTATCTTATCCTTGATTTTCTTGACGTATGTGTCTATCGTTTTTGGGGAATTGTACCCTAAGCGTATAGCCCTTAATCTCAAAGAAAATCTAGCAGTTGTAACGGCTCCTGTCATCAGTGCTCTAGGAGCGATTATGCGTCCGTTTGTGTGGTTATTGTCTGCTTCGACCAACTTTCTAAGTCGTCTAACCCCAATGACCCTAGATGATGCTGATGAAAAGATGACACGTGATGAGATTGAGTACATGTTGACCAATAGTGAGGAGACCCTAGCAGCTGAAGAAATCGAGATGCTCCAAGGTATTTTTTCGCTAGATGAGTTGATGGCGCGTGAAGTCATGGTGCCGCGTACGGATGCTTTCATGGTCGATATCAATGATCCTGTTGAAGACAACATTAAGGCTATCTTATATCAAAATTTCTCTCGTATCCCTGTCTATGATGACGACAAGGATAAAGTGGTCGGTATTTTACATACTAAGCGTCTTTTGAAAGCTGGTTTTGATGCTGGCTTTGACAATCTACACCTTCGCAAAATTTTACAAGAGCCTCTGTTTGTTCCTGAGACGATTTTTGTGGATGACTTGCTACGTGAATTGCGTAAAACTCAGAATCAAATGGCTATTCTCTTAGATGAGTATGGCGGAATGGCAGGGCTAGTAACCCTTGAGGACCTCTTAGAAGAAATTGTTGGTGAGATTGACGATGAGACGGACAAGTCTGAAAAGTTTGTCCACGAAATTGCTGAGGATACTTATATTGTTCTTGGGACAATGACCCTTAATGAGTTTAATGATTACTTTGATACAGACCTAGATAGTGATACGGTGGATACTATCGCTGGTTTTTATCTGACAGGAGTAGGAAACATCCCAACGCAAGAAAGTAAGCAGACCTATCATTTTGAAACCAAGGATAAGCATATCGAGTTGACAAATGATAAGGTGCGTGATGGTCGTGTGACAAAACTTCGAATGCACATGGCTGATATAGAACAGGAAGTGGAAAAAGACTAGGCAAACCCTAGTCTTTTTATCCTGAAACATGGTATAATAAATCTATCATAAAAACGGTTTCAAACGAGGAGGCGCTTAGGGTCATGACAGCTATTGATTATAAAAAAGTAACAGGAATGGTGCATTCGACCGAAAGTTTTGGGTCTGTTGATGGACCTGGTATTCGCTTCATCGTCTTTATGCAAGGGTGTAAGATGCGTTGCCAGTATTGTCATAATCCTGACACATGGGCTATGGAGACCAATCAATCAAGAGAACGTACGGTAGAGGATGTCCTTGCAGAAGCCTTAAAATACAAGCATTTTTGGGGACAAAATGGCGGGATAACGGTATCAGGTGGTGAAGCATTATTGCAAATTGACTTTGTAACAGCTCTCTTTACCGAGGCTAAACAATTGGGTATTCATTGTACCTTAGATACCTGTGCTATGCCTTTTAGAGACACTCCTGAATATCATGAGATTTTTGATCGCTTGTTAGCAGTGACGGATTTGGTTTTGCTAGATATTAAGGAAATTCGTGATGAGCAGCATAAGATAGTCACAAAACACACGAATAAGAGTATTTTGCAGTGTGCTAGATATTTGTCAGACAAGGGGGTGCCTGTGTGGATTCGTCATGTTTTGGTACCTGGCTTGACAGACATCGATGCCGATTTAGAAGAACTAGGAAAATTTGTAGCGACTTTGAAAAATGTGGATAAATTTGAAATCTTGCCTTATCATACTATGGGTGAGTTTAAGTGGCGTGAGCTGGGCATTCCTTATCCACTAGAGGGAGTTAAACCACCAACTCCAGAGCGTGTCAAGCATGCTAAAGACTTGATGAAAACAGAGTCTTATACTGATTATCTCAAGCGTGTTCATGGCTAGTATATCTAGCCATCTTTTTTATTTTTTGTATCATTGATATGGCACAATATCTAAAACTATGATATAATAAGACAAATAAGAAAAGGAGAGAAAAGATATCATGAGAACACGTGCTGTCTTAAAAGAAGACGCTAAGCAATTATTAAGAGGAAACTGGTGGAGCGCGATTAGTCTAGTGAGTTTATCGATGCTTGCCATGTGGTTACTCTCTATCGTAGTGACCTATACTTTGGCTGGGACATTTGCCTTACCGTTTTTAGGAATTGGTATGCTAAGTGAGCTGGGAAGCTGGTTAGAGGCATTTGGTATTGTAGCAGCGATTTTTTGGGGTATAGGCATTGCGCTGGTGAGTTTTGCTTTTGGGATTTTTTCAATGATGCTTAAAGTCGGTATGGCTGCTGAGATTCTTGATTGGCAAGCTCATCCTCAGGGCAAACAAGTCGGCTTTAAAGGGGCTTTTCGTTACTTTACTAAAGATGATTTTGTCCCTGTTTTTATCCTTTGCTTTAAAATCTACCTTTATCTATTCTTATGGGGTTTAATCCCAGTAATAGGTTGGATTATTGTTTTGGTTAAAGCTCTTGCTTATTTTCAAGCACCGTTTTTATATGCGCGCTATGGCAAGACGATGACATCAGGTGAGCTTTTGACACGTAGCCGTCAGCTTATGGATGGTTATAAGGGAGATTTAGCTATTCTTTTAGTAAGCTTTATTGGCTGGTTTATTTTAGCTAATATCAGCTTTGGAATTGGCTTTATATGGTTGTTGCCTTATGTAGCTGTGACGCTTACGCTTTTTGCTAAAGATGTAGCAGATGCCAAGGCTTAATAAAAACGTCAAGGATATACCTTGGCGTTTTTAAGCTTTTAGATTGCTGTGGTAGGCTACTTTATGGTCTAGGACATCTTGATAGTAGCCTTGTTTTTGGTCAATGTAAGCTAGTGCTTCTTTGAGGTTTTGAGCTTCTTTTAAGAGATGGTTTTTTTTATCTTCTAGCATAGCTTGGCGCTCTTTTAAGCTAGTTTCCCCTTTTAAGCAAAGGTTGAGATAATCTGACATTTCTTTGATGGAAAAGTGGCATTGCTTTAGGCAAGAGAGACTTTTTAACCACTCTATGGTAGCTTGGTCAAAGACACGATAATTGCGGCTATCACGTTTGACATTTGGGACCAAGCCTTTGTTGCAATAAAACTTGATGGTATCATAGCTTAAACCTGTTAATTGACTAGCTTCTTTCATCGAATACATAAAATTACCTCTTTTTTTCAAAAAAAGTCTTGACCGTGTGTAAGACACGACTGATATATTATATAGTGTAGCAAGATAAAAGGGAAAAATCAAGAAGGAGGGATGCTATGAAAAAAGCTATGATAGCTAGTTTTTTAGCACTAGCAGTCTTGCTAGTGGGGTGGCTTATTGCCTTTCAACTACCTAGTGTCATCAATCAGGATGTGGAGGCAAATGATGTGGTAAAAGGAAAAGTAGTCTTTGTCAATGCTAGTCAGCATAAGTCTGGTAATACCGTGAAAATGGCAGAGGGGCTTTTGGACGGCATTGATTATGAGCAGATTGACTTGGTGGATTATCCGATTGGTTTTCTTGGTCAAGAGCTGGCAGATGATGCTTTTGCTGATTTCTTAGAAGACATCAAGCAAGCAGAGGTGCTAGTGATAGGAACTCCCATTTACTGGCATTCTATGAGTGCTAGCTTAAAGGCAGTGCTAGATCGTAGCGCTGACTTGGATGAGACGACCAACACTTTTGCAGGGAAGAAACTTTACTTTTTCTTACAAGGAGCTAGTCCAACTGAGCTAGCGAAGGAAAATACGCTTTATATGATGGAGCGTTTTGCAGCACAGCTTGGTATGACGCTAGAAGGCAGTGCAACAAGTCAAGATGAGATAGCAAGCTTGAGTAATCAACTGAAAACAGCTATTAGTCGATAAGACAATACTAACAAAGGAGAACAATTATGACAACAACGAATCCATTTGGTTTGGTCTATGACCATGCGCTTACTGAAAACAAAGAAGGTCATGTGATGATTCGACCTGTGACTTATTTGAGTGGAAACATCAAGGTTTCTGCTAATCTTTATACGCCAGCAGGCTATGACGCGACTAAGTCTTATCCAGCGATTGCCTTTGCCCATCCTAATGGTGGTGTCAAGGAGCAGGTATCTGGTTATTTGGCGCAAAAAATGGCAGAGGCAGGCTATATTACGATTGCTTGTGATGCAGCTTATCAAGGGGCTTCTGAAGGATTTCCGAGAAATACCGATCGTCCTAGTCAGCGTGTTGAGGACATTTTCTCTATGGCTGATTTTTTAGAGACTTATCCAGGTGTTGATAAAGAACGTATTGGTGTTGTTGGTATTTGTGGTGGCGGTGGCTACACTATCGAAGCAGCCAAAGTAGATAAACGCTTTAAAGCAGTTGCTACCATTAGTATGTTCAACTCAGGGCGTGTCCGTCGAAATGGCTTTTTAGATAATCAACTAGACAGTATCACTGAGCGCTTAAACGCTGCTAGTCAAGCAAGACAAAAACGTATTGAGACTGGTGAGATTGACTATACAGGCACTCATATTGATGGGCCAACTCACTTGAGTCAGGAGCAATTAGAGGCGATTCCAGCAGGGCTATATCGTGACGGTATGGTTTATTATGGAGATACTTATTATCATCCTAATGCGCAGAGCTGGTACACGACAGAAAGCCTTTCTTATTTGATGGCTTTTGATGCTGAAGATAGAGTAGAGCTTATTACTCAGCCACTTTTGATGATTGCTGGAAAAGACGCTGATACGCGCTATATGACAGATGCTGTCTATGATAAAGCTACTAAAGCTGCTTATAAAGAGCGCCAGCTTATTGAGAAAGCAAGCCACATTGAAACTTACTGGAAAGAACCTTACGTCAGCCAAGAATACGACTATCTAAAGACCTTTTTTGAGCGCTTTTTATAAAGCGTAATCTCCACTAGCCTATCTTTGCCATTTGAGCTGAAATTTGCTAAAATAAAGGAAATCATAAAAAGAGGTATAGTTATGTCTACTATTTTAGTTTTTGGTCATCAAAATCCTGATACCGATGCGATTGCATCATCTGTTGCCTTTGCTTATCTGGCTGAAAAAGCATACGGCTTAGAGACACAAGCCGTAGCACTTGGAACACCAAATGAAGAAACAGCTTTTGTACTTGACTACTTTGGAGTACCAGCACCGCGTGTCATCACATCGGCTAAAGCAGAAGGTGCTAAGCAAGTTATTTTGACAGACCACAATGAATTTCAACAGTCTGTTGCAGACATTAAAGAGGTCGACGTTTATGGCGTGGTTGATCATCACCGTGTTGCGAACTTTGAGACAGCTAGTCCTCTTTACATGCGCTTAGAGCCAGTAGGATCAGCGTCATCTATTGTTTATCGTCTCTTTAAAGAGAGTCAGATCGAAGTACCAAAAGAATTGGCAGGCTTGATGTTGTCTGGTTTGATTTCAGATACCTTATTGTTGAAATCACCAACAACACATGAAACAGATCCACAAGTTGCAAAAGAATTGGCTGAGATTGCTGGTGTTGATTTGGAAACTTATGGTCTTGAGATGTTGAAAGCAGGGACAAATCTAGCTAGTAAATCAGCTGCTGAATTGATTGATATTGATGCTAAAACATTTGAGTTAGCAGGACACCAAGTTCGTGTCGCACAGGTCAATACAGTTGATATTGCTGAGGTTTTGGAGCGCCAAGCTGAGCTTGAAGAAGCTATCAAAGACGCACAAGAAACACAAGGTTACTCTGACTTTGTCTTGATGATTACAGATATTGTCAACTCAAACTCTGAAATTTTAGCTCTTGGAAGTCACATGGATAAGGTCGAAGCAGCCTTTAACTTTACCTTGGACAATAATCACGCCTTTTTAGAAGGCGCTGTATCACGTAAGAAACAAGTCGTTCCACAGTTGACAGAAAGCTTCAATGCATAACTAAAATATCCTTAGGTTACCTAAGGATATTTTCATGTCTTTAGCGATGTAGTCTGACTAATTTGGCATAAAAATCAAGGACTGGAGAGCTAAGTTCTTCTTGTAGCGCCAGTATTGCAAGTTGGTCTTTGAGATTTAGAAGTAGCTTTTGTGTCTCAGTCCCTCTAGCGATAGCTCTATCCGCCTTTTTAAAGAGGTCTTGCTCTCTTTGGGTGAGCTTAGTATTGTAGCTAAGCTTTGTGATAGCGATACGGTAATCTTGGTAAGAGTGTTGAGGTGTGTAGGACATGGCGCCTCCTTTTAGGGTGTGCTAGCTTAATCTTGATAAGATAGTTGACTAAGGCTAGGCAGAGTGAGTGAAGGGTGGTATAATAAAGGGTATGATTACGATTATAAATCCTGATAAACTCAGTAGCCAACCTTTTTTTAAAGCCTTGATTAACTATCTGGCTAGTCATGATGAGGTGACCCTTCGCCAGATTAGAGCAGATTTTGCTGAGGTTAAGCATTTAGAAAGACAGCTAGAGAGTTACATTGAGGCTGGTTATATTCTCCGTCACAAGAAGCGCTATCAGCTGAGTCTTGAATACTATGATGACAAGACATTACCACAGCTAGATCAGATGCTTTTTGTAGATACGACAAAGACATCTTATGATAAGCTCGCAGAGCCTTTATATCAAACGCTACTAACCAATCATGTCAATCATTTAGCATTGGTTGAGAGGACAGATTTTTTGAGAAATCGCTTGACACTGTCAAATTATTTTTATAAACTCTCCCACCATTATCCTTTATCTGAAGCTCAAGAGGTGCTGTATCAGCTTTTAGGAGATGTCAATCAAGACTATGCCTTGAAGTATATGACTAGTTTTTTACTAAAATTGACTAAAAAGAAAGTGGTTAAGCAAAAGCGTCCTGATATTTTTGTGCAGGCTTTAGTCTTGTTAGGCTACATTGAGCCGATAGATGAGACAGAGACAGCTTATCAGGCTAAGGTTGTTTTAGAGGAGCTATTGATAAGTGAAAACGCCTAGAAGGCGTTTTTAGTTTACCTTGGTCATAAGCCATAGAAAATAAGGGGCACCAATGATAGAGACCACTAGACCTGTTGGGATACCTGTCCCTACCAGAAGGCTACGTCCTAGAGTATCGGCTATAAGAAGTATCATCATACCAATGAGCATACTAGCAGGTAGGGTAATACGATGATCGCTCCCTAGTAGTTTTCGTGTGATATGTCCAGCGACAAGACCGATAAAGGTGATATTGCCCACTAGGACGACACTGAGAGAGGCTAAGCTAGTCGCTAAAATCAGTGTGATGAGACGCTCTTTTTTTAAATCAAGCCCTAATGCAAGGGCGGTCTGTTCATTGAGTGCCATGATATTTAAAAAACGGCTACGGCTGTGGGTGATTCCCCATAATAGAAGGAGCAGGGGTGTTAGTAGCGCTAAATATTCCCAGTTGCCTCCTGTTACTTTTCCACTGAGCCATGAGACGATGTAATCCATCTTGTCTGCTCGGATGTGGCTGATAATGGAAATCATCAGACCAGATAGCATGGTAGAGACACCGACACCTGTTATGATGAGGCGTGTTGGGTTAATGCTATGGTTTTTTTGGCGAGACATAAAATAGACAACAACGATAGTGATAATCCCACCACACATGGCAAAAAAGGGTAAAAAGCGGATGGTGTGGCTATCAGTAATATCAAAAAAGCCGACCACAAGGGCAATCATAAAGCCTGCACCTGTATTGATACCTAAGATACCAGAATCTGAGAGGGCATTTTTGGTTAGCGTTTGTAGCAACATACCAGATAGAGCTAGCGAGGCACCACCCAGCATACAGGCAAGGATACGTGGCAGGCGTATGCTTGTCATAATAAAGAGTGTAGATTGACTGCCCTTACCTCCAAAGAGTCTCAAAATATCGCTAATAGAGGTATTGTCATAGCCAGTCGATAAAGCGATGAGAATGACTAGGCACAAGAGAGCAACGAGTAGGAGGAAGTGTCGTTTGTAGGATTTAAGCATCGTCAAAATCGTCTCCCCTTTCTAATTAACCATAAGAAGCAAGGCAAGCCCACAATACTAATAATAGCGCTAATCGGTGTTTCAGCTGGTGGATTGATGATGCGTGTGATAAAGTCAACCCATAACAGAAAGGTCGCCCCTACAAAAGCACTAAAAGGGAGCAGGAGTCGATAGTTTTTTCCGACGAAGATTTCCACAAAATGTGGGATAATCAATCCGATAAAGGAAATACTTCCAACTAAAGCGACAGAAGCACCAGATAAGAGTAAAACGACAGCCAGAGAGGACATGGTTATTAGCATTGTTTTTTGACCCAGTGCTTTTGAGACGGTCTCATTGAGGCTTAGAATCGTCAATTGATGCGATAAAAGTTGGCTGATCAATAACCCTAAAAGAATAAAAGGAGCGATAATAAAGAGCATTTTCCAATTGATCTGGACAAATCCTCCAGCTTGCCAACCAATGACGGCTGTTGTTAAGTCAAAATAGAGTACAAGTGTTTGTCCAATAGCTGAAAATAAGGTTGATACCATAGCTCCAGCAAGGATAAGACGTAGTTGGTTGTAACCACGTTTTTTATGGTAAGCAAGGCTAAAGACTAGAAGTGTTGCGACAAGTGAGCCGATAAGGCAGACACATAATACTAAAGTATAGTGAATACTGCCAAAGAGAGCGTAAGCTATAATGAGTGCCAGCCCAGCTCCAGCATTGATACCCAGTAACCCTGGATCTGCAATAGGATTGCGCGTCACACCTTGAATAATAGCTCCAGCACAAGACATTGCAGCTCCGACTAAAATAGCAGCCAGACTTCTAGGAAGGCGTAAATCAAAAATAACATCTTGCTGGCTAGAGTTAGTCAGTGGGTGTGTTAAGACTTGGATAAGCTCATCATGGCGATAAGCAATAGCTCCAAAGCGTAAGCTCAAATACCAACCTGTCACAAATAGAAGTAGCGTTATTGAAAAAAGAAGCCAGAGGTGACTAGGCTTCTTTTTGGGACGAAGATGAGGTGTCACCATATGTCACATTCCTTTAGTTTGAACTGTTTTTGATAGCTGCGACAAATTCTTTTAGTTGGCGCTCAAGCGATAAAGGATCTGAGAAATAGAAGACACCCTCTGTCACATCAAGGACGTGATCAGCTTGAACGGCAGGGATATTTTTCCAGACGTCACTTTCTTTGAGTGAGGCTGCTGCTTGGCTTGTGCTACTATCGACATTAAGCAGAGCATAATCACCGATATAATCGCCAATCACTTCTTGAGAGATACCTAGCCAACCTTGTTTGAAAACATCTTCTTCTACTTTTTGAGGAGCTTTGTAACCAAGAGCGTCATAGACAAGCTCTCCGCCACGTCCCCAATTTTTACCATAGAGATAGAGGTCCTTATCGTAGAAGTCCATGACAGTGAAGGTTGTATCAGGTGAAATGTAGTTAGCTAGCTCGCTCTTAGCGTTATCAACCGATGTTTGCCATTGGCTCAACCATGCTTTAGCCTTATCTTCTTTACCGAAGACTTTACCAAGATCGGTAAGCATTTGTAAATAATTGCGCTCTCCATAGGTGATGACCAGAGTAGGTGCGATTTTTTTGAGTGATTCGACATTTTGGTCTGTTGAAAAGGCAATAATCAAATCAGGCTCTTGGGCAGCAATAGCTTCTGTATCATCAGAAGTTAATTGGACAGCCTTAGCTTTTTTCAAGTCGTCACCAAAAACAGGGCTGTTTTTTTCCAAATCTAGTGAATAACTGTTGACATTGACACCAAGTTCGAGGAGATAGCCTGTGTAAGAGTAGGCAAAGTTGACAACTTTTTTAGGGTTTTTAGGGATATCACCATGATAACTAAATCCAGCAATTTTAGGCTTGCTAGAGAGTTCAGTGGTAGATGATTGTGATTGACTTTGCTGAGAGCAGGCCACAAGGATAGTGGCAAGAGCTAGTGTCATAAGGATAGAGATGAGTTTTTTCATGTGTTAATCTCCTAAATCTATAATAACTGATAAGTCAGTAAAATGGGACGATGGTTGATAGGGTCGTTGATGATCTGTGCTTTGATAGCAAATATGTCCTCAAGAACAGAAGGGCACATAATCTCTTTGACATCACCTTGGTATTTGATATGACCACTTTTCATAGCGATGAGATGGTCTGAAAAGCGTGCTGAGAGATTAAGATCATGAAGAACCATGATAATGGTTTTATGCGCGTCTTTATTGAGCTTATCAAGCAATTCGAGTATCTCAAGTTGGTGGTTCATATCCAGATAAGTTGTTGGCTCATCTAAGAAGATAGTATCCGTATCTTGCGCTAGTGCCATAGCAATCCAGACACGTTGTCTTTGTCCGCCAGATAGACTATCGACTTCTGTATTGGCATAGTCGGTGATTTTGGTGACCTCCATTGCCCAGTGGATTTTATCTCTATCTTGACTGGTGAGACTGCCTAGATAGCGCTGATGAGGAAAGCGTCCATAAGAGACAAGCTCATAGACGGTGATACCTTCTGTGGCTTCTAGAACCTGCGGCAAAAGTGCTATTTTTTTGGCAACGTCTTTGGTAGAGAGGTTAGCGATAGCTTGCCCGTCGATAAAGACTGCGCCGCTAGATACTTTTTCAATGCGAGTAAGAGCTTTTAAGAGTGTTGATTTTCCACAGCCATTAGCCCCTATGATAGTCGTTATTTGACCTTCAGGTATCTCAAGAGAAAGATCATCTAAGATAACGTTATTGTCATAAGCTACTGTGATATGATCAGCGGATAGACGCGACATCAGAGTCTCCTTTCTAGTTTATGATGACCTAAGAATCTAATCTAGTCTAGCGTTGTGTAGAGTTATATCACAACAATAAGCTTATTATAACATAGAAAAAAGGCTCTAATAAGCCTTTTTTAAGAAACTGCTTAAATTGGAGTCATTAAAAATAAGACAAGCTTATAAATAACGCTCAGCAATAGCCCTATCTCCAGGGTAGTCGGTGCGTACCCCTTTGACAATTTGAAAAGCATCAGCCCCTTTACCAGCAATGATGACAGCATCTTGATTGCTTTGTGTGCGACTAAGGGCGGTCTTTATGGCCTCATCTCGATCGACGATAATGTCCACAGGTCGCTTGATGTAGTGTTGAATTTCTTGACAGATAGCTAAAGGATCCTCAAAGTTTGGATCATCGGCACTTAGGATGATAGAGAGGTCCTTGTGTTTATTGATCACATCACCAAAATCACGACGACGACTCTCGCCTTTATTTCCAGGAGCACCCAAGATAAGGGTGACTTGTCCACTGTGATGTGGCTCAATAACACTGAGAAGCTTCTCTAAGCTATCGCCATTATGAGCATAGTCCACAAAAACCTTGGCGCCATTAGATTGTGTCAAGACTTCCATACGACCAGGGACTTGCGTTTTTTGGATACCTGCTAGACTATCTTCTTGACTAACACCAAGTAGATGGCAAGCAAGAGCAGTAGCTAGGGCATTTTCTTGATTAAAGTGACCAATAAGCCTAATAGAATAATGTCCAGCTAGCAGTCCCTTGACATCAAAAGAGAAAGCCTCAGAGTTTTCAATACGATTTTGGCTATTTTGCCCATAAAAAAGATGTGTCTTTGAAGCCACTTGCTCCTTGACCACTTGAAAGTGGGCCATATCACTATTGACTACCACAGCCTTGCTATTGGTCATGAGTAGGCGTTTGTGGTAAAAATAATCTTCAAAAGTCGGGTGTTCGATGGGTCCGATGTGGTCTGGGCTGATATTAAGAAAGACCCCTACATCAAAACTGAGCCCATAGATACGATTCATCAGATAAGCTTGACTAGAGACTTCCATGATGAGATGGGTCATCTTGTTGTCAAGTGCTTGCGCCATCATACGGTACAAATCAAGACTTTCTGGGGTGGTCAATTGAGATTTAAAGAAGGTTTTACCATCTAAGGTTGTACTCATTGTAGAGAGCATGGCTGGCTTGTGATTTTCTTTTAGGATGTTGTAGGCAAAATAAGCCGCTGTTGTCTTGCCTTTGGTCCCTGTAAACGCGATAATCTTAAGGCGTTCTTGAGGGTTACCATAAAAGTGTTGTGCAATCAAGCTCATAGCGCGACGGACATCATTAACAATAATAGCCGTAGCCGCTAGCTCATAGTCTTTTTCAGCAATATAGTAGCCAAGTCCATTAGCAATAGCATCAGCCAAATAGTCTTTTTTAAAGGTAGCCCCCTTGACAAAAAAGAGAGTATCCTTATCAATATCACGACTATCATAAGATACTTTGGTAAATACTTTGTCAGATTTAGCTTCGTAGTGATAGCATCCAGCTAGACTCATCTCTCTAAAGTTATGGTCTGCCTTTAAAATTTCTAAAACAGTTTGTATGGTTATCATAACTTCTATTTTAGACTTAATGTTCTTGTTTTACAAGTCTTGTGTAAAAGTTTATAATAACTTTAGTAAAATCTCCTAAAAAGAAAGAAGACTATGTCAGAAACTAGAAAAATGTCTCAGCAAGAGACGATGGTCCGTGGGACTGCTTGGTCAACTGTCGGTAATTTTGTGAGTCGTCTAATAGGTGCTCTCTATATTATTCCTTGGTATGCTTGGATGGGCAATCATGGTCCAGAAGCCAATGCTCTCTTTGGCATGGGATATGAAATTTACGCTCTTTTTCTTTCCATTTCAACGGTAGGGATTCCTGTTGCTGTGGCCAAACTGGTCTCTAAGTACAATACCTTAGGGCAAACGCAAACGAGTATCTATATGGTACGTAAAGTCTTACATATCATGGCACTCTTAGGGGCTATTTTTGCAGCTATCATGTATATAGGAGCACCTCTTTTTGCGTCTTTGAGCCATGGTGGCGAGGATTTGGTCAAGGTCTTACGGAGTTTGACGTTAGCGGTTCTATTATTTCCCGCGATGAGTGTTTTAAGAGGGTATTTTCAAGGTTACAATGACTTGAAACCAGGGGCTCTTAGTCAAATAGCAGAGCAGATTGTGCGTGTTATCTGGATGCTTGTGACAGCCTTTTACATCATGAAGTTTGGCTCAGGTGATTATGTCAGTGCTGTGACTCAATCAACTTTTGCCGCTTTTGTCGGTATGTTTGCTAGTATTGCTATCTTGGTGTATTTCTTGTGGAAAGATGGTTCTCTAAAAGGGATCTTTGGGCCTGTTGAGCCTAGTCATTTGGTTATTGATACCAATGCGCTTATCCTTGAGACTGTCAAAGAAGCCATTCCTTTTATCATCACAGGATCGGCCATTCAGTTTTTCAAAATCATTGACCAATTTACCTTTGGTAATGTGATGTCTTTATTTACGGATTATTCGAGTACTGATTTGCAGGTTCTCTTTTCCTATTTTTCTAGCAATCCAAGTAAGGTGACCATGATTTTGATTGCCGTAGCCAGCTCTATTGGTGGTGTTGGTATTGCCTTGTTGACAGAGAACTTTGTCAAGCAAGATCGACTTGCAGCAGCTAGGTTAGTGATCAACAATATTCGCATGTTACTAGTTTTTATCTTACCTGCTGTTATTGGTTCAGTCATTTTGGCTAAGCCCTTATATACAGTCTTTTATGGTCAACCACAAGGGCAAGCTTTAGGGCTGTTTATTGTGTCTATGTTACAAGTCATTTTACTTTCGCTCTACACCGTATTAGCACCGATGTTGCAGGCGCTTTTTGAAAATCGTAAGGCTATGATTTATTTTGCTTATGGTATGCTGGTTAAGCTGATTATCCAAGTGCCTTTGATTTACCTTTTCCACGCTTATGGCCCCTTGATTTCAACGTCTATTGCCCTATTGATTCCAATTGTTTTGATGTATCTTGAAATTCAGCGTATCACAGGCTTTAGCCGCTTGGCTGTAAGACGCTCAACATTGTTAGTCTTGATTTTAACAGCTATTATGTCTTTGGTGGTCTTTGTAGGTGATTTCTTATTAGGTCTTATCTTACCAGCAGACAATCGACTGACCAGTGTGATTTATCTGCTATTGATAGGAAGTCTTGGTGCAGCAGTCTATGGCTTTTTAGCACTAGCTACTAGGCTGTTAGACAAGATTATCGGTAGCAGGGCAAATACATGGCGTCAAAAAATAGGCTTATAGTAATAAACACTAAGTGTTGACTTAGTGTTTTTATATAGTTTAAAACTATAACTAAATATGTAAAATGAAAATAGCTTAAAGACTACTAGTGACAAGTGATTCGTGGTAGAATAGAGGGCAATGACAGGCAAGGAGAAAAACAATGAGTAGAAAAGAACGTATTGATACCATTTTAGCGCATGCAGGGATCCGCTCAGACGAGCAGACAGGGGCTCTGACGGCACCTCTTCATTTTTCAACAACTTATCAGCACCCTGAGTTTGGACAATCTACAGGCTATGACTATACACGGACGAAAAATCCTACCAGAGCGACTTTAGAAAAGACACTAGCAGCGATTGAAAAGGCTTCTTTTGCCTTAGCGACAAGCTCTGGTATGAGTGCTTTAGTCTTAACGATGGAGATTTTTCCTGTAGGGAGTCGTGTTGTAGCAGCGCGTGATTTGTATGGTGGCTCTTTTCGCTGGTTTCAGCAAAAGGAAGATGAAGGGCGCTTTAGCTTTATCTACGCTAATAGCCAAGACGAGCTACTTGAGGCGATTTGTGAGGAGTGTGACCTTGTCTTTATCGAAACGCCAACTAACCCTTTGATGATTGAGTTTGATATTGCCCTAATTAGCCAAAAAGCACATGCTGTTGGCGCTAAAGTAGTGGTGGACAATACCTTTTATAGTCCCATCTATCAAAATCCTATCAGTTTAGGAGCAGATATAGTGATTCACTCAGCAACCAAGTATCTCTCAGGTCACAATGACGTGCTGGCAGGTGTTGTTGTGACAGATGATCAAGAGCTTTATGACCAGTTGTTTTATCTATCAAACACCACAGGACCGACTCTATCTCCTTTTGATTCCTACTTGTTGATGCGAGGGTTAAAAACGTTAAAATTGCGTATGGAGCGCTCAACTCAAAATGCGCAGCAAATTGTAGCTTTTCTAGAGCAGCATCCTGCAATAAAGGATGTCCTCTACACAGGAAAAGGTGGCATGATTTCCTTTAGGGTTGTGGATAAGAGCATTATTCCTTATGTCTTGAATCATTTAGAGGTCTTTACCTTTGCAGAAAGTCTAGGTGGTGTCGAGAGTCTCATTACCTATCCTGCTACGCAGACTCATGCCGATATTCCAGCAGATGTCAGGGCATCGTATGGCTTAACTGATGATTTATTGCGCTTATCCATTGGAATTGAGGCGATTGAGGATTTGATTGAGGATTTAACCATAGCACTTGAGGGTAAGGAGGGCTTATGACATACGATTTTACAACATTACCAGAGCGATTTTCAACCAATGCTATCAAATGGCAGGAAGTAAGAGAGGATAAGGACCTACTGGCTATGTGGATAGCAGATATGGACTTTCCAGTCTTTCCTGAGATGAGTGAGGCTTTAGCGGAGTATGCCAAAACGTCAGTATTTGGCTATGACGCACCTAAAGAAAGTCTTTATCAAGCTATTTTAGAATGGGAAAAAAGAGAGCATGATTATGTGTTTGATAAAGAAGCGCTTGTCTTTGTGCAAGGAGTTGTACCGGCTATTAGTTTAGCCATTCAGGCGTTTACTAAAGAAGGTGAGACGGTACTAATCAATACCCCTGTTTATCCTCCATTTGCACGTAGTGTGAAACTTAATAAACGCCAATTGCTATCACATCCCTTGATTGAGCAAAATGGGCATTTTGAGTTGGATTTTGAACAGCTAGAAAAAGACATAGTAGCCCATCAGGTCAAACTCTATATTTTGTGCAATCCTCATAACCCTGGAGGACGCGTGTGGACCAAGGCAGAGTTAGAAAAAATAGGGCAGCTTTGTCAGAAATATGGTGTTATCCTAGTTTCGGATGAGATTCATCAAGATTTGACCTTGTTTTCTCATAAGCATCATACGATAAACACGGTTGACGAAGCTTTTAAAGACTTTAGTGTAGTGTTGACTAGTGCGACAAAGACATTTAATATCGCAGGGACAAAAAATAGTTTTGCTATTATTGAAAATGAAACATTAAAAAAAGCTTTTACGCATCAGCAGCTGGTCAATAACCAACATGAGATAGCAACTATTGGCTATGTAGCAACTGAGGCAGCCTATAGAGAAGGAAGGTCTTGGCTAAATGCCTTAAAGCAGGTGTTAGAAGACAATATTACCTATGTCGTAGATACTTTGGCAAAAGAGACACAGATCAAGGTGATGAAACCAGAAGCGACCTACCTTATCTGGCTAGATTTTTCGGCTTACCATCTTAGCCATGAAGAGTTAGCCTATAAACTTCGTCATGAAGCTAAGCTGCTGTTAAATGACGGTCTTACTTTTGGACGTGAAGGAGAGAAGCATTTTAGGTTAAATGCAGCAGCTCCCAAAGCGATCATTAGAGAAGCTGTAAAGCGGTTGTGTCAGGTTTTTGGTTAAGGCATTCCCACGTAAAAGATCGTCAAAATCAACTTTTTATGGTATAATAAGCTCACAATAGAGAAAGTCTCAGACTAGAAAAGGTGGTTTTATTATGGGAAAATTTCAAGTGATTTCACATCCATTGATTCAACACAAATTGTCTATTTTACGTCAAACATCAACATCAACAAAAGATTTTCGTGAATTAGTCAATGAAATTGCCATGTTGATGGGCTATGAGGTCTCACGTGAGTTGCCTCTTGAAGATGTGGAGATAGAGACTCCCATTACAAAGACTGTCCAAAAGAAATTAGCTGGTAAAAAGTTAGCTATTGTTCCTATCCTTCGTGCAGGTATTGGTATGGTTGATGGGCTGTTGAGCTTGGTACCTGCGGCTAAGGTTGGTCATATTGGGATGTATCGTGATGAGGAGACATTGACGCCTGTTGAATATCTTGTTAAGCTACCAGAAGATATCGATCAACGTCAGATTTTTGTGGTTGACCCTATGCTAGCGACAGGTGGTTCTGCGATTTTGGCTATTGATTCGCTGAAAAAACGTGGAGCAGCCAATATCAAGTTTGTCTGTCTAGTAGCAGCACCAGAAGGGGTTAAGGCCCTACAAGATGCTCATCCTGATATTGACATCTATACAGCGGCTCTGGATGAAAAGCTCAGTGAGCATGGTTATATTGTTCCAGGGCTTGGTGATGCTGGGGATCGCCTCTTTGGTACTAAATAAGCTACTTATCAAGAGATAGGCTTGAGACGACCGTTAGCTCCCTTGGAGTTTGAGGGTCGTTTTTCTATATGGAGCCTGTCTAATTAGCACTCCTGCTAAACCTTTGCTAAAAACAATAGTTTTTATTTGACCTTTTTTGACCAAAAAGCTATAATAATATCAATTATCAAAGAAATGGAGAATAACTCGTTATGATTCCAGTAGTTATCGAACAAACTAGTCGTGGTGAACGTTCTTATGATATCTATTCACGTTTATTGAAAGACCGTATTATCATGTTGACAGGTCCTGTTGAGGACAATATGGCCAACTCTATCATTGCTCAGTTGTTATTTTTGGATGCACAAGATAGCACCAAAGATATCTACTTGTATGTTAATACGCCAGGTGGCTCTGTGTCAGCAGGTCTTGCGATTGTGGATACGATGAACTTCATCAAATCTGATGTGCAAACGATTGTCATGGGGATGGCAGCTTCTATGGGGACTGTTATTGCCTCAAGCGGTGCACGTGGCAAACGCTTTATGCTACCAAATGCTGAGTATATGATTCATCAGCCAATGGGTGGTACTGGCGGTGGCACTCAGCAGACGGATATGGCTATCGCGGCTGAACATTTGCTGAAAACACGTCAAAACTTAGAGCAAATCTTAGCCAAGAATTCTGGTCAGCCTCTTGAAAAAGTCCATATTGATGCTGAACGTGACAATTGGATGTCTGCTAAAGAAACCCTAGAGTATGGTTTTATTGACGAAATTATGGAAAATAATGAATTGCAATAAAGCGTGAGCTAAGCACTGATCACTGGAAGGTGATTGGTGCTTTTTTTGTCTATCAACTTATAGTATAATGAAGGTATGTTACGTATTGATGAAGAGTTACTTGCTATAGATGATGCGATTGAAGAGTTAGTAGAAGCCTTTGTGATTCAAGAAGAGGCTAAGTGCTACCGTTTAGCTAAAGAGGCTGTCCTTAAAGATAGAGACTTAGCCCAAAAGATGGCGATATTTGAAGAAAAGCGCTCTAGTTATGAAAAAGAGGCAGCCTATAGCGCTTTTCGCTCTGAAATCAAAGAACAGAAAAAAGAGCTCTATCGCTTAAAACGTCAGCTAGATCTCCATCCTAAGCTAGTAGCCTTGCGCCAATCAGAGACCCGCTTACAAGAGAGTCTAGCTAAGATTAGTCGGCAATTATCAGAAGCGGTTTCCAGCGATATTTTTGTCGATACAGGGCTTCCTTTGGCACCTCACAAGCGCCACCATAAACCTAATGAAAATCCTATCAGAGAAAGGAGTTCTCATGCTGAATAATCCTAAGCGGACGCATCTTATCGTCTATCTCTACTACAATAGAGATGTGCGAAAACTTCAAAAATATGGAGATATCAATTACCACTCAAGACGCATGCGCTATGTGAGTTTATATATAGATGCACTTTTAGAAAATGATATTATAGCAGAATTAAAAAAATTAAAATATGTTAAATCTGTAAGGCGTTCACACCAAGATGAAGTTGACGTTCATTTTGTCGGTAATCTAGCGGATATTGCTCAAGATGATAAATTAACCATTTATCCCAAAAAAGATATAACCTTATTAGAATAGCCATATAAAGGCTCTAAATAATCTAGTCTGATTATTTGTGAAATAAAGTTCTTGACAATTTTCTGATAATTCTGTATCCTTGTATTTGTATTTATTTTTAAGATTCTATTAAGGAGAATAAAAGATGAAGAAAAAATTGGCTTTTATAGCAGTTGCCTTTATCTCCACTGTCCTTTTAGCAGCTTGTAGTTCTCCTCCAAGTGTCAGCTCGTCAGCAGAAGGCACTAAGATTGGAGATACCTTTAAATTAGGGATGAACTTTGAGCTTACAGGAAGTGTTTCAGCCTATGGTTCGGCTGAGAAAAAAGGTGCCATGATGGCAGTTGAAGAAATCAACAAGGCTGGTGGCATTGATGGTAAAAAAATCGAAGTTATCTCAAAAGATAATAAATCTGATAACAGTGAATCTGCAACAGTAGCGACTAGCTTGACGACTCAAGAAAAAGTCAATGCTATTGTAGGACCAGCAACCTCAGGTGCGGTTGCGTCATCATCACCAAGTTCTCAGCTTTATGGTGTGCCTATGGTGACCCCGTCAGGGACAATGGATAGTCTTACCGTTACTAAAAAAGGAGAGACTAAAGAATATGTCTTTAGAACGACCTTTATCGATAGTTATCAAGGTCAAGTATTGGCTAAATTTGCAACAGATGACCTCAATGCCCAAAAAGTAGTCCTCTACTACGATAACTCTAGTGACTACGGAAAAGGTATCGCTAAGGAGTTTAAGAAGCATTATCAAGGTAATATTGTCAGTGAGCAGACCTTCCAGTCAGGAGATACTGACTTCCAATCAGCCTTGACCAACATCAGTAAGCTAGATTTTGATGCGATTATTATGCCTGGTTATTACAATGAAACAGGTACTATCATCAAGCAAGCACGTGAGTTAGGTATTGCTCAAACGATTGCTGGTTCTGATGGCTTTGCTGACGCTAAGTTGATTGAGTTGGCTGGCTCTAAAAATGCTACAAATGTGTATTACATCTCAGGATTTTCAGCGAAAAGTTCTCCAAAAGCAGAGGCTTTTGCTAAAGCTTATGCTGACAAATACGGTGAGGAAGCATCTATGTTTGCTGCGCTTGGTTATGACTCAGTTTATATGATTGCTGATGCTGCTAAGGGTGCTGATGATTCTAAAGATGTGGCTAAGGCCTTAGCCACATTAAAGGACTTTGATGGTGTGACAGGAAAAATGACAATGAATACTAAGCATAATCCTGTTAAGTCTGTGCCTGTTATTGGCTTGACAGACGGACAAGAGTCATCTTCTGTCATTGTTAATCCAGACTAATAGAGATAATCTGACGTTAGGTCAGTCATTAGATGGGAGTGGAGAGCCACCTCAATATTAGGTTCTCCTACTCCCTTTGTTATTATGATAGAAAGTTGGGTGAACAACATGTTACAACAGCTCGTCAATGGGCTTATCCTAGGGAGCGTGTATGCACTGCTTGCCTTAGGATATACGATGGTTTATGGTATCATCAAGCTGATTAACTTTGCGCATGGTGATATTTATATGATGGGAGCTTTTGTGGGGTATTACCTCATCAATACGTTCCAGCTAAATTTCTTTGTGGCACTGATTTTGACTATGTTGATTACGGCGTTTTTAGGCGTTGTCATTGAGTTTTTGGCTTATCGTCCGCTACGTCATTCGACACGTATTGCAGCCTTGATTACAGCCATTGGTGTGTCTTTTTTCCTTGAGTACATCATGGTGTACTTTGTGGGTGCAGACAAACGTGCCTTTCCACAAGCAATTGAGACGGTCAAATACAATTTTGGTCCGATTACCATTACAAATGTGCAATTGATTATTTTATGTGTCTCTATTGTCTTGATGATTGCGCTTCAATATATCGTCAAACAGACAAAAATAGGGAAAGCCATGCGTGCGGTTTCAGTCGATAGTGATGCGGCACAACTGATGGGGATCAATGTCAACAACGCCATCAGCTTCACATTTGCTTTGGGATCAGCACTTGCAGGTGCGGCTGGTGTCTTGATTGGCTTGTACTACAACTCTATTGATCCACTTATGGGGATGACACCAGGTATCAAAGCCTTTGTAGCGGCGGTTCTTGGTGGTATTGGGATTATTCCTGGTGCTGCTTTGGGTGGTGTGCTTATCGGTCTTTTGGAGACATTTGCGATCTCAATTGGCTATTCAAGTTATCGTGATATCGTTGTGTATGCCGTCTTGATTCTGATTCTGTTGATTCGCCCAGCTGGTATCCTTGGAAAAAATGTAAAGGAGAAGGTGTAGAATATGAAACAAAATCTAAAATCAATTATGGCTTGGGCTGCATTGATCGTAGTAGGTTATCTTATCCTTGCATTTTTAACAGGGACAGGGATTTTAGGAGCTTATTATATTCAAATTTTGATGGGCATTGGTATTTCCATCATTATGGCTATGGGAACTAATTTAGTGCTTGGTTTTTCTGGGCAGTTTCCCCTTGGTCAAGCAGGATTTATGGCTATTGGAGCGTATGCGACAGCTATCATGACAGGCTACAACGATACTTATGCTAGCTTTTATGTGTCTATGCTAGTTGGTATGTTGCTAGCAGGTTTGATTGCTGTTATCGTAGGTTTTCCGACATTGCGTCTAAAGGGTGATTACTTAGCTATTGCAACGCTTGGTGTTGCTGAGATTATTCGTATTGCGATTGTCAATGGTGGTGACTTTACTAATGGTGCAGCAGGTTTGACAGATATTTTGCAATATACCTCATGGCCAGTTGTGTATGCTTTTGTAGTTATCATTGCTATTTTAATGATGAATTTTTTGAGAAGCGCTACTGGACGTAAAGTTATTTCGGTGCGTGAAGATGAGATTGCAGCAGAATCAATGGGAGTCAACACGACTAGAATTAAGGTGGTGACCTTTGCTTTTGCAGCCATGACAGCTAGTATTGCAGGATCGCTTTATGTGGGTTACATTGGAACGGTCGTGCCAAAAGATTTCACTATTATGAAGTCTATTGATTACTTGATTATCGCTGTTTTAGGGGGACTTGGTTCGATGACAGGAACCATTGTCGCTGCGGTGGTATTAGGTGTTTTGAATATGTATCTGCAAAACTTCTCAGAATTACGTATGGTGATCTACTCACTAGCCTTGATTCTTGTCATGGTCTTTCGTCCTGGAGGTCTTCTTGGGACACGTGAATTACGATTTTCAACATTCTTTTCAAAAAAAGATAAGGAGGGCAAGAACTAATGGCACTTCTTGAGGTAAAAGATTTAACGAAGCATTTTGGTGGCTTGACGGCTGTTGGGGATGTGAGTTTAGAATTAAATAAGGGTGAGCTCATCGGACTTATCGGACCAAACGGTGCGGGTAAGACAACGCTCTTTAACTTATTAACAGGAGTCTATGAGCCAAGCGAGGGGACTGTTACGCTTGATGGGACACTCTTGAATGGTAAAAAACCATATCATATCGCATCACTTGGTTTGTCTCGCACTTTTCAAAATATCCGTCTCTTTAAAGACATGACTGTGATGGATAATGTTTTAGTCGGTATGGCAAATACACAAAAACCAAACGTTCTGTCTAGTCTGTTAAGACTTCCAGCTTATTATAAGAGCGAGGAAGCTTTGAGACAAAAGGCACTAGACCTGTTAGCTATCTTTGATTTAGCTGATTCTGCTGAGACACTAGCTAAGAACTTACCTTATGGGCAACAACGTCGCTTAGAAATTGTCAGAGCTCTTGCCACAGAGCCTAAAATTCTCTTTTTAG
Organism: Streptococcus lishijunsis; assembly: GCF_047290665.1. Taxonomy (NCBI): domain Bacteria; kingdom Bacillati; phylum Bacillota; class Bacilli; order Lactobacillales; family Streptococcaceae; genus Streptococcus; species Streptococcus lishijunsis. Next base: position 97,397 of record NZ_JBLBUC010000001.1, read on the forward strand.
ATGAGCCTGCTGCGGGGATGAATCCGCAAGAAACGGCAGAGTTGACCCAGTTGATTCGTCAGATTAAGGAAAATTTTGATATTACAATCATGTTGATTGAGCATGATATGAGCTTGGTGATGGAAGTAACGGAGCGCATTTACGTCCTAGAGTATGGTCGTGTGATTGCCCACGGGACTCCTGATGAGATTAAGACAAACAAGCGTGTTATTGAAGCGTATCTAGGAGGTGAAGCCTAATGACTGCAATGCTAAGTGTTAAGGATTTATCCATTCATTACGGTGTTATCCAAGCCGTCAAGGACATCTCTTTTGAGGTGAACGAAGGTGAAGTTGTGACCTTGATTGGTGCCAATGGTGCTGGAAAAACCTCTATTTTAAGAACCATTTCTGGTCTGGTACGACCAAGTCAGGGCTCTATCACCTTTTTGGGTGAGGAGATTCATAAGGCGCCTGCTCGCAAAATTGTCTCTAGTGGTCTATCTCAAGTACCAGAAGGTCGTCATGTCTTTGCTGGTTTGACCGTTATGGAAAACTTAGAGATGGGAGCTTTCTTACACAACGATCGTGAGCAAAATCAAAAAAATCTGAAAATGATTTTTGATCGTTTCCCACGTCTTGAAGAGCGAAAAAATCAGGATGCTGCGACGTTATCAGGTGGTGAGCAGCAGATGTTGGCTATGGGACGTGCGCTCATGAGTCGCCCTAAGCTCTTGCTCTTAGACGAGCCATCTATGGGACTTGCACCTATCTTTATCCAAGAAATCTTTGATATCATTCAAGATATTCAAAAGCAAGGGACAACTGTATTACTCGTTGAGCAAAATGCTAACAAAGCTTTAGCGATTGCGGATCGAGGTTATGTCCTAGAAACAGGTAAGATTGTCCTCTCAGGCACAGGAAAAGACCTACTTGCTTCAGATGATGTCCGTAAAGCTTATCTTGGTGGTTAGTATCTAACAGAAGTATCAGCTTCTGTTTTTTACTAAGAAAGAGCCAGTGTTCTTTAGTAGCTCTTAGAAGATGTGAAAACGGTTTTAAAATGCTATAATAAATATGACAGACAATGATTACGAATAGAAAAAGGAGAGTCAAATGGCAGTAAAAGATTATATGACCAAAAAAGTAATTTTCATCTCACCTGATACCACAGTTGCTCACGCAGCAGATTTGATGCGCGAGCAAGGTTTGCGTCGCTTACCAGTTATTGAAAATGATAGGCTGGTAGGACTTGTCACAGAAGGTGTCATGGCAGAAGCAACGCCTTCTAAGGCAACGAGTCTATCCATTTATGAGATGAATTATTTGCTCAATAAAACTAAAATTCGTGACATTATGATTAAAGATGTCTATAGCATCTCTCGCTATGCTAGCCTAGAAGATGCTATTTACACCATGATGAAAAATAAGGTCGGTGTGCTACCAGTTGTGGATAATAATCAAGTGTATGGTATCATCACAGATAAAGATATTTTTAAAGCATTTTTAGAAGTTTCGGGATATGGTGAAGCAGGGACACGCGTGATTTTTCTTGGTGAGGATAGTGCAGGGACATTGGCGAAGATTGTTGATGCGATTGCGGATGCTTCTGTCAATATCAAGCGTACTGTGGTTGCTAACCATCAAACGGATAAGACAACAATTGAAATTCAGCTAGATGGTATTTTGACAGATGAGGCTATCAAGGCTATCTTTAAGGATGTTGCTGTCACTATTGAAGCGATTGAGCATACTGAGGCTAAAATGTTATAAGAAAAGGTGTCGCTTTGATTAAGCGATATCTTTTTTTCTCAAGAAATTTGCCAAAAATTTGGTATAATAGAAGAAATCTAAAAAGGAGAAGCTAAAAACTATGACAGAGGGCATTTTATTATCATTTGAAGGACCAGATGGTGCAGGCAAGACAACTGTGCTAAATGCCATCCTCCCTCTGCTAAAAGATCAGCTAGAGCAGGAGATTCTAGTGACTAGAGAGCCTGGGGGGGTGTCTATTTCAGAGCATATTCGTGAGCTTATCTTAGATGTTAGGCATACTGAGATGGATAGTAAGACAGAGTTACTGTTGTATATTGCCGCTAGGCGCCAACATTGGGTGGAAAAAGTAGCTCCTGCACTAAAAGAAGGGCATTTGGTGATGATGGATCGCTTTATTGATAGCTCTGTGGCTTACCAAGGTTTTGGACGAGGATTGGATATAGAGGCGATTGATTGGCTAAATCACTATGCCACAGATGGCATCAAACCTGATTTGACCCTTTATTTTGATGTACCATCAGAGGTTGGCTTGGCACGTATTGCTAAAAATGCTGATCGTGAGGTGAATCGTCTTGATTTAGAGGCTCTTGAGTTGCATCAAAAGGTTCGTCAGGGCTATCTGGACTTGGCAGACAAAGAGAGTAGTCGTATGGTTATCATTGATGCTCGTAAACCACTTCATGAGGTGATAGACCAAGCCTTTTATGCTATCATGTCATTCATGGAAAAGAGAAACGCATGACAAGGACGCTATCTCAATTACAACCAGCTTTATTGGCGTCTTTTAAGCGTATTTTACAAGAAGGTAAGTTGAGCCATGCTTATTTGTTTTCAGGTGGTTTTGGAAGCTTTGAGATGGCTATTTATTTGGCACAGAGCAGGTTTTGTCAGCAATTACAGGATAATCTCCCTTGTGGTGAATGCAGGTCTTGTCGCTTGATTAGTCAAGGTGAGTTTACAGATGTGAAAGTGGTAGAGCCGACAGGGCAAACCATAAAAACCGAGACCATTCGTCAGTTGCTGGGAGATTTTTATAGATCAGGATTTGAGGGGGCAAGGCAAGTCTTTATCATCAAAGATTGTGAGAAAATGCATCCAAACGCGGCTAACAGCTTATTAAAAGCTATTGAAGAGCCTCAGATAGAAGCGTATATCCTATTGTTGACAAGTGATGAGAGTAAAGTATTGACGACGATAAAAAGTCGAACGCAGATCTTTCATTTCCCTAAAAACACGGCTTATTTGATCGAACTTGCTGAAAAAGAGGGGCTTCTCAAGAGTCAGGCGACTCTTGTGGCAAACTTAGCAGATAGCCCAAGTGAGCTTCTTAGCCTGTGCCAAGATAGACTAACCTTTTCTCTCATTCAAGCGTGTCAAGATTTAGTGACTTATTTGTTTAACGATAAAGGATTAGCTTATTTGCAAGTAGCACGCTTAGTGAGCCTAGCAAGTGATAAAAAAGAGGAAGAAAAAAGTTTTGGGTTTTTGACATTATTGTTGTCACAAGAGATGACAAATCCTAAGGCACGTGATTTATTAGCTAAAGTGGCGGTCTCAAAAGAGATGTGGCAGCGACATGTTCATTTTCAAAATGCATTGGAGTATATGGTATTATCATGACACAAGTGATTGGTATAAAATACGAAGAAACTGGACAAGTAGCTTATCTGCTAGCTAAGGAGGATTTGCTAGTGGATGAGTTGGTTGTTGTCAAGGAAGGCAAAGGTAGCTATCTAGCCAGGGTAGTGACGCCTGCTAAAAAAGTCGATACGACTCTTGATTTAAAAGGAGCTGTGCAGTTTGTACGGCTAGCAACCCCAAAAGATAAGGAGCGCTACGCTAAAAATAAGGCTTTTGCAAAGGCTTCTATGCCTGTAGTCTCTAGTCTAGTGGCTAAAAATGGTCTTGAGATGAAGGTTTTGAGAATTGTCTTTCCACTTGAACGTAGCCATGTGTTGATTACGTTTACAGCAGAAGGGCGAGTGGATTTTCGAGCGCTTTTACGTGATTTAGCTGGACATTTTCGGATGCGTATTGAGCTACGTCAGCTTAACCATCGTGAAGAGTACAAGGTGTATGGTGGCTTAGGCCCTTGTGGCAGGGCACTGTGTTGCTCTAGCTTTCTAGGCGAATTTCCGCCTGTCTCTATCAAAATGGTCAAAAATCAGGGTCTGTCGCTCAACTCCGGAAAATCAAATGGCTTATGTGGTCGTTTGATGTGCTGCTTGAGCTATGAAGATACTTTTTATCAGGAAGCAAAGGAAGCTTTTCCAGATGTTGGCTCATATATCAATACCGAGGATGGCTTATGTGAGGTTATCTCCATAGATGTCTTTACAAAGACCATAAAGGCTCGCCTAGATGGTCATATAAGCCCTGTGATATACGCTTTAGAGGAGGTAGTCGAAAATGGATAAGAAAGAATTATTTGATGCTTTTGATGACTTGACACAAAATTTGATAGTTACCTTAGCAGAAGCAGATAAAATGAAAAAACAATTTGAAACCTTGATGGAACAAAACACACAACTACACTTAGAAAATATCAAACTGCGTGAGCGCTTAGGGCAGCTAGAGCATGAAAAGCAAGCAAAACAATCCACACAAGGAAAAGCACATTTAGAAGGTATCTATGAAGATGGCTTTCATATTTGCAATTCCTTTTATGGACAGCGACGTGAAAATGAAGAAGAGTGTATGTTTTGCCAAGAACTATTAGATAGAGGCTAGACAATGCAGGTTCAAAGAAGTTTTAAAGACCAGACAAAGCAAGGTAAATTGTATTTAGTGCCTACTCCTATTGGTAATTTGGAGGATATGACTTTTCGGGCTATCACGATCTTGAAGACAGTTGATCTTATCTGTGCCGAAGACACACGTAATACAGGGCTTTTACTCAAACATTTTGATATTAGCACCAAGCAAGTCAGCTTTCATGAGCATAATGCGAGAGAAAAAATCCCTTTTTTGCTTTCTCTTCTTCAAAAAGGGCAATCTTTGGCGCAGGTGTCAGATGCAGGAATGCCCTCTATTTCTGACCCTGGGCATGATTTGGTTAAAGCCGCGATTAAAGAAGGAATCCCAGTTATCTCATTGCCAGGAGCTAGTGCAGGTATTACAGGGTTGATTGCTAGTGGTTTAATGCCACAACCGCATATCTTTTATGGCTTTTTGCCACGCAAAAAAGGCGCTAAGTCAACTTTTTTAGAGAGTAAAAAACACTATCCTGAAACCCAGATTTTTTATGAATCGCCTTATCGTGTTGTAGAGACACTAGAGCAGATTAGAGCTGTTTATGGGGAACGCCAGATTGTCTTGGTGCGTGAGCTGACGAAGCTTTATGAAGAATACCAGCGTGCCAGCATCAGTGAGTTGATTGATTATGTGACAACTCACCCTCTAAAAGGAGAGTGCCTTTTAGTTGTGGCAGGCTATGATGCTAGTCAGATGAGTGACACAAAATCAGAAGACCCTATGCTTTTGATTGAGCACTATCTAAAAGCAGGTCACAAACCCAATCAGGCGATTAAAGCGGCCGCTAAAGAATTAGGCATGAGTCGCCAAGAGCTCTATCAACGCTATCATAACTTGTAAAAACTGCTTTTGAGCAGTTTTTTTGTATTATAAGTATAGTCCTTTTCTTAGAAAAATAACTGTCAGGGTGCTATAATAAAGTGAGGAGGAAGCTTATGAAAATTGTTATTATTGGAGCTTCGTTTGCAGGTTTGAGTGCTGCTTTGGAAGCAAGTAGAAGCTATCCTAACGCTGAGATTTTAGTGCTTGATAAGGCTAGAGAAGTGGCTTATTTTCCAAATAGTCTTAATTGGAAATTATTAGGTGTGATTGAGGATTTTGAGGAGGCTAGGATTGCTCTTTATAGAGAGCTTTTAGCGATCAATGCGGTTACTTGGCAACTGGGCAGTGAGCTTGTAGCCCTTTATCCCGATAAGAAAAAAATCAAGTATAAACAGGAAAACCATGAGGGTTTCATATCATATGATAAGCTTATCTTAGCTATGGGGGCTAAGCAAAGTTGGCACCAAGAAGATAGTCAGCTAAAAGAGCATTTTTTGGCTAGTAAGACCGTATCTGAGGCTAAAGAGAGTTATGCTAAATTGCAACAAGCACAGTCTGTCTTAGTCGTTGGAGGTGGGCATATTGGGTTAGAAAGCTTAGAAGCATTGACGACTCTAGGCATAAGAATTGAGTTGATTGAAGCTCAAGATGGGCTTTTATCTAAGTATTTTGACAAAGAAATGCTACTACCTATTGAACAGTTGTTGGAAGAAAAAGGTGTTCGTCTGCATTTTGGAGCTATCGCAGAGCAGATGATCGTAACAAAAGATGGTGGTATCTGTGTTGAGACCATGTCTGCCACTTATAAAGCGGATTATCTCTTGTTAGCTACTAATTTTAGGCCACATACAGAGGTGTTTTATGGGCTTTTAGACTTGAATGCTGATGGGACGCTATGGGTGGATAATTACCTAGAGACGAGTTGCCAAGATGTGTTTGCGATTGGAGATGTGGTCCAGATGCCGTTTGCTTTTTTTGGACGTAGCTATCTCCCTCTCATCAATCACGCGCTGCTGACAGGACGCTTAGCAGCTCACAATATAGTACAAAAACGTTTTCCTCTAAAGGAGGTCGAGCGTATTGTCTCTAGTCATGTGTTTGGCTATCATTTGATTAGTGTGGGCTTAACCCAGCTACAAGCAAGTCTGTGGACAGATGTTGAAACAGTTGTGATTGAGGAGCAGTTTGACCAATGGCGTAAGGAACAGCTTCATTTTAAGTTGATTATTGAAAAAAAGACACATCGCCTTTTGGGAGCACAGTTGGTATCACAAGTGCTACATGATAATCATATGGATGCAATTGCTTTAGCGATTGCTAAGGAGATGACAGCCTATGATTGTCTCAATCAGTCTTTTCATTCAGCGCCACGGCAGACCCCACTAGAGCCATTGTTGAGCAGAGCTTGCTGGCAATACGCTAACCGTAGGGAGGTGTCTGATGCGTATTGAGGATTTATTTGCTAAAAAAGAGCGCCTGTTAGCGCTAGCTTTGCTGTACTTACGACAGTCTAAAAATCCTGTATCACTAAAAACGCTCAGTCAAGGCCTAAAGGTATCAAAAGCAACGCTAGTCCGTTATTTAAGCTCGTTTAGAGAAGATATCGAGGCTTACCAACTGGGCATATCCTTAGAGCTTAGTGAGGATGAGGTTCGTTATGATAGGGAGATGCAGCTGTCTGAAAAGGCACTGTTGGCTTATTTTTGCCAATCTAGTATTAAATATCAGATTTTAGTGACCTTGTTTGAAGAGGGGCGTTTTAGTATTCAACAATTATCTCAATCTTTTTTTGTTAGCGAAGCTACTCTTAACCGTCATCTAGCTCAGCTAAATCGTCTCTTGTCTGATTTTGAGATTAGTATCCGTCAAGGGCAATTGCGAGGGGACGAGCTACAAATTCGTTATTTTTATTATTGTTTGTTTGGTCAGTTAAAAGAGTTAGACGATTTAAAAGGGGAGCAACCCTTTAAGTCTTGCTTTTTGCTCTTACCTATTTTTGAGCGATTCTACGAGACTAGCTTGAGTTCTTATCAGCTTACTCAGTTGGTCTTGTGGTTAGGTATTTCTCAAAAGAGATGGCGTGCTGTTGAGGTTGACTTTAGTGCTTTGGAGCGTAAGATGTCCTTTTATAGTCAGCATCGTCTCTATCAAAAGCTAAGGGGACTTTTAGTGACGTTTTCTCAGCAGCAATCACTACGTCTTAGAGAAGGTGATAGCTTAGCGATGTTTGCTTTTTTGGTGAGTGATTTTATGTTGCCACCTCATCATCTAGAGCAGTTGATGGGATTTTCTGGACCCCTTATGGAAGCGGCGAGTTGGGCATTTCAGACCTTACGGAAGGATGTAGGAGCTGGTTTTACATTGCAGGAGGATGGGCTTTATTATCTGAATCAATTGCTAAATCATATTTATTTTTTTAAAGGGCAGGTGGTTTATGCACTAGATGAGGAGCTGTTAGCCTCTCCTTATGATGGCTGTGCGGCTCATTTGAGCGAGGGTGTGATTGGTATCTATCAGACTTATGTCAGTCTAGTAAGCTTTGATACGACTTATATGATGTCTAAAATCCAGCTCTTATATGATTATGTCCACCAACTGAGACCACAAAGAGTGGAGATTGCTTTTGTCTCTTGTCAGCCCAAAATTGTGGCACGCTTATTACTAGAGCGCTTACGTGCTCATTTGGCCAATCATTATACGGTTTTGATTGACTGGCAAATCGATAATAAAGACTATGACCTAGTGATTTCAGATGGCATTTATCAAAAGGACGAGCACAGTTATATGCTACATGGTGACTTGTATGAGCAAGATATTGCCTTTTTGAAAGCATGGATTGAGCGTGTGAGAAAAGACAAGACAGCAAGCTCCCCGCTTTCTTTAAGCCTTAAGCCACAGCGTGATTTTGAACGTTAATAGATCTATCATTTTTTTGTAAACGTTTTATTTTTTTGATAGGATAGTTCTGAGAAATTACGATACAATGGAAATAGTTAAAAGTGAAAGCGTTTTTAAAAAGGAGGATATTGTATGTCGCAAGAAAAATATATCATGGCTATTGACCAAGGGACAACCAGTTCTCGTGCCATTATTTTTAATAAACAAGGCGAGAAGATAGGAAGCTACCAAAAAGAATTTCCACAAATTTTTCCAAAACCAGGCTGGGTGGAGCATAATGCCAATCAGATTTGGAATTCAGTACAGTCTGTTATTGCAGGTGCTTTTATCGAAAGTGGTATCAACCCTACGCAAATCGAAGGTATCGGTATTACCAATCAACGTGAGACGACAGTGGTCTGGGAAAAAGAGACAGGGCGTCCTATCTACAATGCGATTGTCTGGCAGTCGAGACAGACAGCTCCTATTGCCGATCAGCTCAAGGTAGATGGGCATTCCGAGATGATTCACCAAAAGACAGGACTTGTGATTGACGCTTATTTTTCAGCGACTAAGGTGCGTTGGATTTTAGACCAAATCCCAGGTAGTCAAGAGCGTGCTGAGCGTGGGGAATTGCTTTTTGGGACGATTGATACCTGGTTGGTGTGGAAGTTGACCGATGGTAAGTGTCATGTGACCGACTACTCTAATGCGGCACGTACGATGCTGTATAATATCAAAGAACTCAAGTGGGATGATGAGATTTTAAGTCTTTTGAATATCCCTAAGGCTATGCTTCCAGAAGTCAAGTCTAACTCTGAGATTTATGGTCATACGGCACCATTTCATTTTTACGGGGCAGAAGTGCCGATTTCAGGGATGGCAGGTGACCAGCAAGCAGCCTTATTTGGTCAGTTGGCTTTTGAACCTGGTATGGTTAAAAATACTTACGGCACAGGCTCATTTATTGTCATGAATACTGGTGAGGAGATGCAATTGTCCCAAAACAGTCTGCTGACAACGATTGGCTACGGTATCAACGGTAAGGTTTATTATGCTCTTGAGGGCTCTATCTTTATCGCAGGAAGCGCGGTTCAATGGCTACGTGATGGCATGCGTATGGTCAAAGAATCACCAGAATCAGAAGAGCTAGCGCGTCAATCGCAAAATAATGACGAAGTCTATGTTGTACCTGCCTTTACAGGCTTAGGAGCGCCGTATTGGAATTCGGATGCTCGTGGGTCTGTTTTTGGCCTAACGCGTGGAACAACCAAAGAAGATTTTGTTAAGGCGACACTCCAGTCTATTGCTTATCAAGTGCGTGATGTTATTGATACTATGCAGCTTGACTCAGGTATGGATATCTCGATGCTTAAAGTCGATGGTGGTGCAGCGATGAATAGTCTATTGATGCAGTTCCAAGCGGATATCTTGGGTATTGAGATTGCACGCGCTAAAAATCTAGAGACGACCGCTCTTGGTGCAGCCTTCTTAGCAGGCTTAGCTGTTGGTTTTTGGAAAGATATGGATGAGCTAAAGAGCCTTAATGCTGTCGGACAATCCTTCCAGCCAGCGATGAATAACGCTCGAAAAGAGCAGCTCTATAAAGGCTGGAAAAAAGCGGTAGCTGCGACACAGCTCTTTGCAGAATTAGATAAAGAAGACTAGAGAGGAATGAATTATGGCATTTTCACAAGAAACAAGACGTTTGGCTATTGATAAAATGGCAGACAGACAGCTCGATCTCTTGATTATCGGAGGAGGTATCACTGGTGCAGGTGTAGCTCTTCAAGCTGCTGCTAGTGGTATGGAGACAGGCTTGATTGAGATGCAGGACTTCGCAGAAGGCACTAGCAGTCGCTCAACTAAGCTAGTTCATGGTGGGCTTCGTTATTTAAAACAATTTGATGTTGAAGTCGTCTCTGATACTGTTTCAGAGCGTGCAGTGGTTCAACAAATTGCCCCTCACATCCCAAAGCCTGACCCAATGCTTCTTCCTGTCTATGATGAAGAAGGCTCTACTTTTAGTCTCTTTAGACTTAAAGTAGCCATGGATTTATATGACCTCTTAGCAGGTGTCAATAACACTGATATGGCTAATAAAGTCTTGACTAAAGAAGAGGTCTTGGCGCGTGAGCCTCATTTGAAAGCAGAAGGATTGCTTGGTGGTGGTGTTTACCTTGATTTTAGAAATAACGATGCTAGATTGGTTATTGAAAATATCAAGCGCGCAGCTACAGATGGTGCTTTGATTGCTAGTCGTGTTAAAGCTGAGCGGTTCTTAAAAGATGACTCAGGAAAAGTTATCGGTATCTTGGCGCGTGATCTTCTGACGGATGAGACCTTTGAAATCCGAGCTCGTCTTGTCATCAATACGACAGGTCCTTGGAGCGATGAGGTGCGCAATCTCGGTGGCGAAGGTAGTGGTGTTCTTCAAATGCGTCCAACCAAAGGTGTCCATCTGGTGGTAGATAGCTCACGTCTATCCGTACCACAACCGACTTATTTTGATACAGGTCGTGCTGATGGGCGGATGGTCTTTGTCTTACCACGTGAAAACAAGACTTACTTTGGAACGACAGATACGGATTATACAGGTGATCTAGCTCACCCACAAGTGACTCAAGAAGATGTTGATTACCTGCTTGATATTGTCAATAATCGCTTCCCAGAAGCGCACTTGACGATTGATGATATTGAGAGTGGTTGGGCAGGGCTTCGTCCACTGCTCTCTGGAAATGGCGCATCTGATTATAATGGCGGTAACAACGGCAAACTCAGTGATGATAGCTTTAATCAGCTGATTGATACTGTGAAGGCTTATCTCAATCATGAAAAATCACGTGACGATGTTGAGCATGATTTGACACACCTAGAAGGCAGTGTTTCTGAAAAGACTCTCGACCCATCAGCTGTTTCTCGTGGCTCTAGCTTAGAGCGTGATGACAATGGTCTCTTGACGCTTGCTGGTGGCAAGATTACAGATTTTCGCAAGATGGCAGAAGGGGCTCTTGAGATGATTGCAGCTATCTTAAAAGAAGAGCATGCCAGGACTTTCAAGCTAGTCAACTCAAAGACTTATCCTGTATCAGGCGGAGAGCTCAACCCTTCTAATGTGGACGAAGAGTTGGAGCACCTAGCGCAATTAGGTGTCCAAAAAGGACTTTCTCATGATGATGCCCTTTATCTAGCTAATCTATACGGCTCTAATGCCCCAAAAGTCTATGCCCTCAATCATCAAATAGAGCCTGTTAGCCAACTCAATCAGCGTGATTTACTCTCTCTCCACTATGCTATGCGTGAGGAGATGGCCTTGAGTGTTGTTGACTATCTGCTACGTCGTACCAACTATATGCTCTTTATGAGAGAACAGCTAGATAGTGTTTCTGAAGACATCATGGCAGAGATGGCGCATTATTACAATTGGTCAGCTGAGGACATCGCTTATCAAGCACAACTATTGGCTGATACACTTGTTCAAAATGATTTGGCGTATTTGAAAAACTAATCAAAAGGAGATATTATGGCAAAGGAATTATTAGGCGAAGTTATCGGAGTCGCTCTGCTGGTTTTATTAGGAAATGGCGTTGTGGCAGGCGTTGTCTTGGATAAAAGTAAGGCAAAAGATGCAGGTTGGATTGTCATTACCGTAGGTTGGGGCTTGGCAGTGGCTATGGCGGCATTTGTCTCAGGACTACTAGGTCCAGCTCATCTCAATCCAGCAGTATCTATTGCCATGGCTTACGCTGGCAATCTCACTTGGTCATCTGTGCTTCCTTATATCTTAGCACAATTTATCGGTGCCTTTATCGGTAGTATCTTAGTGTATCTATCCTACAAGGACCACTATGATATAACGGAGGATAAGGGAGCCATTTTAGGCAGTTTTGCGACAGGTCCTGGCATTAGAAATCCGCTATCTAATGTGATAACAGAAGCAATCGGTACCTTTGTCTTGGTTTTGGGCCTGCTAGCCTTTAGCCAATACGATATGCCTGTTGGCTTGGGTACCCTTGTGGTGGGTGGCTTGATCGTCTCATTGGGGGTTTCGCTGGGAGGTCCGACAGGTTATGCTCTTAACCCGGCACGTGACTTAGGTCCTCGTATCATGCATGCGATTCTCCCTTTAAAGAACAAAGGAGACTCTGATTGGGGTTATGCATTAGTGCCTGTTGTGGGACCTATTATCGGTGGTTTATTGGCAGCTGTGTTTTATACATTAGTCTTTTGAAGCTAAAAAAGAGGAGTACTACTCCTCTTTTTTATATACGGTGAATATGTGTTCCGTGAACGTAGTTTGCTTTTGTATCTTGGCAGAGCTTTTGATAGTTATGAGCAGTCACACCACCACCTAGACATATCTCAATACGATTATCAGCGTAAGCGATTAGCTCTTTTAAGTGGCTACTATTGTCAAAGATGTCTCTTTTTTTGGCTGAGCCATGTAGCAAAATACGTTTAAAACCTAAGGCTACCAGCTGGTCAATGGCTTCTTTTTGCTCTTCTTTAGCAATCAGATCAAAAGCCATATGAAACACAAGGTCAACACCTTGACTAGCAGGAAGCAGATAGTCAATAGCTTCGGTATCAATCCTCAGTTCCTTGGTCAAGACACCAAAGACTAAGGCGTCTGCTTCTAATTCGACAGCCTTTAAGATGTCCTCCTCCATAGCTCTCAACTCTAAGTCGTTATAGCAAAAATCCCCACCGCGAGGTCTGATCATGACAGAAAGACTGATATTTTTGTCATGCAGATAGCGACTAGCTTCTTTGATGACACCATAGCTAGGAGTAGTTCCTCCAACAGCTAGATTGTCACACAACTCGACACGCTTAATATCACTTGGATCTAACTGATGTAGGTCGGTGAGATTTTCAGCACAAAATTCTTTGATAATCATGGGATCTCCTTTAGTTTTTATAAGTATTATAACACGAAAAAGAAGCTATCAATATGAAAAAAGCGCTCTAAAATCTTTACAAAATTCAGACAATTATGCTATAATCTAGCTTATATATGGAGGTAAATAATGACAATTTACAATTTTTCAGCAGGTCCTGCTGTTTTGCCACAGTCAGTTCTTAAAAAAGCGCAAAGCGAATTACTTGACTACCAATCTAGTGGTATGAGCGTCTTGGAGATGTCCCACCGCTCTAAAGAATTTGATGCTATCATCAAGGATGCTGAGGCTTTGCTTCGTGAATTGATGGCAATACCAGATAATTATAAAGTTATCTTTATGCAAGGCGGTGCCTCAACTCAATTTTCGATGATTCCGCTAAACCTTGCTAAAGGGGCTAAAGCTTACTATCTGGTCGGTGGTTCCTGGGGGAAAAAAGCTTATACAGAAGCTGTGAAATTGTCACAAACCATTCCTTTTGAGCCAATTTTATTAGCGTCATCAGAAGAGAGTTGTTACAATCATATTCCAAGCTTTGATCCTGCCCTAATCGATCCAAGTGCTTCTTATGTGCATATAACGACCAATAATACCATTGAAGGCACTGCGATTTATGAGACGCCAGATACTAATGGTGTTCCTTTAATAGCAGACATGTCCTCAAATATCCTTGCTGCACGTTATCGTGTGGAGGATTTTGCTATGATTTATGCTGGAGCTCAAAAAAATATAGGTCCTGCAGGAGTGACGATTGTCATTATACGTGAGGATTTCTTAAATGATAACCAAGCGCTCTCTAGTATGCTAGACTATCGTATTCAAGCTGAAGCAGCTTCTCTTTATAACACGCCTCCTGCTTTTAGTATCTATATCTCAAAATTAGTCTTTGAATGGGTGAAAGAACAAGGTGGCGTCGATAAGATGGAGGCCATGAATCGTGAAAAAGTAGGTCTATTGTATGATTTTATCGATCAGTCTGACTTTTACACAAGCCCAGTCCTCCACAAAAAGGAACGTTCTCTAGCCAATATTCCTTTTGTGACACCAAGTAGAGAGTTAGATAGCTTGTTTGTTGAACAAGCCACAGCACTTGGCTTTAAAAATATCAAGGGACATCGTTCGGTTGGTGGTATGCGTGCTAGTCTATACAATGCTTTTCCGCGTCAAGGTGTGCTTGATTTAATTGCCTTTATGAAAGACTTTGAAGAGGCTAATAGCTAGTTTGTCAAAGGAGAGTAGAGATGCAAATACGTTTAGCTTATCCAAATGAACTAAAGGCTATCATGACGATTATCGAGGAGGCGCGTGCCTTTTTGGCGCAGTCAGGAAGTGACCAGTGGCAAGGAGATGATGGTTATCCGACTCAGGAGACCATTATGGCTGATATCTTGAATGCACAAGCCTGGGTAGGGTTAGAAGATGGTGAGCTGGTCGCTTACGCAGCTGTCTGTGAGGGGCATGAGTCAGTTTATGATAAGATTTATGAGGGAAAATGGCGCCACAACAACTATCACTATACCACTTTTCATCGCATAGCGATTTCGACAAAGTATAGAGGTAAGGGATTTGGGAAAATCTTCTTACAAGGCTTGATAGAGGGGCATAAGGGGCCAGACTTTAGATGTGATACGCATGAAAAAAATATGGCCATGCAAAAACTTCTAGATAAACTAGGCTTTCTCTACTGTGGTAAAGTGCCTTTAGATGGTGTCCGTCTAGCGTATCAAAAAATAAAACATAAAAGTGAGACGAGTCTTTATCAAGAAATAGATGAAGCCAGTCTTTTGTAAAAATAGAAAGGTGCTAGCTGAGCTAGTCTAGTAGAGATATGGTTTTTAGTGTCAAAACATACAATAACATAAACACGATTGGGCTCGAGGAGTTGGGCCATCAATTTCAAATTGATGGCGATAAAGCCGAAAATCCTGATGCTTATATCATTCGTAGTCAAAACTTGCATGATACGGTTTTTCCAGACAACTTAAAAGCGATTGCTCGTGCAGGGGCAGGGACCAATAATATTCCCATTGAAGAGGCGACTAAGTCAGGAATTGTTGTCTTTAATACGCCAGGTGCCAACGCTAATGCTGTTAAAGAGGCTGTCATAAGTTCGTTGCTGTTGTCAGCGCGTGACTATCTAGCAGCCAATAAATGGGTCAATACCTTGTCTGGAGCAGACGTGCCAAAGCAAATCGAAGCAGGTAAAAAACAATTTGCAGGTAGTGAAATTGCAGGAAAAACCCTTGGCGTTATTGGACTTGGTGCTATTGGGGCTCGTATCGCTAATGACGCACGCCGCTTAGGGATGAATGTTCTGGGGTATGACCCATATGTATCCATC
This sequence comes from Streptococcus lishijunsis, assembly GCF_047290665.1. Classification (NCBI taxonomy): domain Bacteria; kingdom Bacillati; phylum Bacillota; class Bacilli; order Lactobacillales; family Streptococcaceae; genus Streptococcus; species Streptococcus lishijunsis. The sequence goes on from NZ_JBLBUC010000001.1 coordinate 112,846, forward strand.
GAGGCAGCGTGGAATATCTCAAGCCATGTCAAGCGTGTATCTGATTTAAAAGAAATTTTTGAAAGTAGTGATTATATCACTGTTCACGTGCCTTTGACAGAGACGACACGTCATACTTTTGATGAGGCTGCCTTTTCTAGTATGAAAAAAGGTGTGACCATTATCAACTTTGCTCGTGCTGAATTAGTGGATAACCAAGCTCTTTTTGATGCTATTGAGACGGGTGTCGTAAAAGGCTATATCACTGATTTTGGCTCTGAAGAGCTTCTCAATAAAGAAGCTATCACTGTCTTTCCTCATGTTGGTGGCTCGACAGAAGAAGCAGAGCTCAATTGTGCGATTATGGCCTCGCAGACGATTCGTCGCTTCATGGAGACAGGTGAGATTACCAATGCGGTCAACTTCCCTAATGTCCATCAAGCTCTAAGTGCTCCTTATCGTATCACCCTTATCAATAAAAATGTGCCTAATATTGTCGCTAAGATTTCAACAGCGGTGTCTGATTTTGGGATCAATATTGACAATATCATCAACCGCTCAAAAGGGGACTTTGCTTATACCTTATTAGATCTTGACGAAAGAGATAAGGCTAAGATTGAGCAGTTAGTGTCAACCTTTGAAGAAGATGACAATATCGTCCGTGTACGCTTAATCAAGGGGTTCGATTAAGAGAGTTCTCATTGAGTAGATGCTTGACTTTTGGTATCGGATTTTTTATACTGACAGTGTTAAATGTAATGATCATTTCATTACCATAGAGGAGGGCTTATGGACAAAGCAGCTTTAAAGGCCTATAAAAATGACCTAAAAGAACGATTTACAACGATAACCTTTGACAATAGTAAGCAAAATCTAGCGCTTCTTATTGATAAAGAAACAGGACTTGAGTATCTTGAGACAGGTGGGATTTTAAGTGATTTTCATGCGATAACACCTCTCTATAATACTGATGGCAGTCCAAAGATTAACGAAAAATGGCGTGATGGTCTTCTTTAAGAGGGATTATGAAAGCCCTATTGGGAGGATGTCTCTCTTAGCAAGTCAAGACGGTCTTATCGGAGCTTGGTTTGTGGGGCAAAAGCATCTTGAGAGGTGGCAACAACTAGAGACAATCTCAAGGAAAACGGAGCATCTATATCAAGCAAAGGCGTGGTTAGATGCTTATTTTTCAGGAGATTTTAGCTATCCTAGCCCTTCAATCATTACTCAAGGGACTTCGTTTCAAAAAGACGTTTGGTATCAGTTGTCCTGTATTGAGCATCACCAAGTAGCAACATATGGGCAAATCGCAAAGCAGTTGGGCTGTGCTTCAGCTCAAGCAGTAGGTGGGGCTATTGCTAGAAATCCGCTAGTGCTCTTTATTCCTTGCCACCGTGTTGTAGCGCGTGATGGTAAGTTGACTGGCTATGTAGCAGGACTTTCTCGAAAAGAATGGCTTTTACAACATGAAGGTATCCTCTAGGACCTAGTCGTTGACAAGATTCTAGTCCTTTTATATGATAGAGGTAGAGGAGGCCATTATGTTTACATTTTATCAATACCCACCGTGTAGTACGTGTAAGCGTGCTAAAAAAGAACTAGATCAGCTAGCTCTTGATTATCACGACATCAATATCAAAGTGAATCCGCCAAGTGAGGAGAGCTTGCTGGCTTGGATGAGTCAAGGTGATTTTACCTTGAAGCAATTTTTCAACACCAGTGGTCAGCGCTACCGAGAGCTTGGCTTAAAGGATAAACTAGCTGATATGTCTCAAGCAGAGGCAGCAGCACTTTTAGCTAGTGACGGGATGCTGATTAAGCGCCCACTTTTAGTAAAGGATGATCAGCTTCTTCAAATCGGCTATCGTAGTGACTATGAGACGTTGCTGTCATAAAAATGATAAAAAGGACCAGCGGTCCTTTTTATAATGCTATCTCAAGAAGAATAGGTGTGTGGTCTTGGCGCTCTCCTGAGTCAATCATCTGAGAAGTGATGACCTTATCGGCGATACGTTGGCTAGTCAACCAATAGTCAATGCGCCAACCAGAGTTGTTGATTTTGCTGGTTTTACTACGCTGTGCCCACCAGCTATAGACATGAGGAAGATCGCCATTGACATATCTAAAAGTATCGACAAATCCTTTAGCGAGGAGATTGGTAAAGCCATCTCGCTCTTCTTGAGTAAAGCCTGGTGAGCGAAGATTGCTCTTAGGATGAGCTAGATCGATTTCCTTGTGAGCGACATTGTAGTCACCTGTTGCGAGGACAGGTTTTTCTTTGTCTAAAGAAGCTAGATAGTCAGCGTATTTTTGATCCCAAATTTGGCGTTCAGAAAGGCGTTTTAAGCCATCACCTGCATTAGGTGTATAGACTTGTGTGACAAAGCAATCAGCTAATTCTAAAGTGATGATACGTCCTTCTTGATCCATGGTACTTGGAGCATCAATTTCAGGATAGGTGATGATAGGATTAAGCCCTTTTTTATAGAGAAACATAGTTCCTGCGTAGCCTTTTCTAGCAGGCTCCACAGATGAGCGCCAAGCTATTTCATAGTCAGGGAAATAGTCTGCTAGGATGCTCATATGCTTTTTGGTAGGACCTTTGGCAGAGAGTTTTGTCTCTTGGATGGCAATAATATCAGCATTTTGGCTGACTAGGGTCTCTAGTACAGCACGAGACAGTAGCGCACGGTTAGAATCACTGGTTAGGGCAGCATTTAGGGAATCAATATTCCAAGAAATGAGTTTCATAGTCATATCCTTTTCATTTTATCGTGCTTTTATTTTATCAAAAAAGTGTTGGCTTGGCGACTAATGCGCCCAACAATCAGGCTAAAGTCGTGCTCTATTTGTTATGTGTCCCATAGAGGGTGCTGAGTTTTTGAGAGATAGTCTCAAAAACCTTGTCCCAATCTTCTTGTTGATAGATATCAAGCTGGTCTGTCTGGATACGTATCTTGGGACTGTGTTGGTATTGTTCATACCATTTAGCATAGTGCTTATGGAGCAGTTTATAGTAGTCCTCAAGCTGATTATCTGCTGTTGGTTGCTCAAAAGGACGCCCTCTTTTTTTGATATTAGCAAGAATATGCTCAAAACTACCATCAAGGTAAATCAATAAATCAGGTGCTTTTTTAGGCAACGCACTCATTTCTTCCATCATATTGTCTAAAAGATCGAGATAGATATGGTATTCTTCTTTTGAGATGCTACCTTGAAGCATGTTAATGTAGGTAAATAAAGCATCCTCATAAATAGAGCGGTCAAGGACGTTGTTATTGTCGCTATAAGCTTCCTTTATAGACTTGAAGCGCTTGTTTAGAAAGTAGATTTGAAGTGCAAAGCCATACTTGTCAGGGTCTTTGTAGTACTTATCCAAAATGGGGTTCTTATCCACGGGTTCAAAAAAAGCTTGAGTACCTAGTGCTTGAGCTAATTTTTCAGTATAGGTTGTTTTTCCGACACCTATCATCCCTGCTAAAATAATCACGATAGTAATCGACCTCCATCTATTCATAATAGCTATGAAATCTATATATTGTAGTTATGTTTATATTTTATCACTAGATATGGTGTTTAGCAAGCCCGGATTAGCTATCATATAATCATGTGAGTCTTTCTTTTTCTGCTTTTTGGCTATATTTTTAAGGGGCTTTATGATAAAATGAATAAGAATGCCTTTGGGTAAATATAGAGCGTTTCATTAGCGCTGGAGGACAAGATGACCAAAAATACTTTTTATATTACAACACCGATTTATTATCCGTCTGGAAAACTCCACATTGGCTCAGCTTACACGACAATTGCTTGTGATGTTTTGGCACGTTATAAGCGTTTGATGGGTTATGATGTTCAGTATTTGACAGGGCTTGATGAGCACGGGCAAAAGATTGAGCAAAAGGCGAAAGAAGCAGGGATAGCTCCTCAAGAGTATGTTGACAATATGGCAGCAAGTGTCAAAGAGCTCTGGCAACTGCTGGATATTTCTTATGACCAATTTATCCGCACAACGGATAAAGCGCACGAAGAGGCTGTTGCTAAGATTTTTGAGCGCTTATTAGCGCAAGGTGATATTTATTTGGGTGAATACACAGGTTGGTATTCTGTATCCGATGAAGAATTCTTCACCGAAAGCCAGTTAGCGGAGGTCTTTCGTGATGCTGATGGCAATATGATTGGTGGTATAGCACCGTCAGGTCATGAAGTGGAAAAAGTATCAGAGCAGTCTTACTTCTTTAGGATGAGTAAGTATGCGGATCGTTTGTTAGCCTATTATCAAGAACACCCTGAGTTTATTCAACCAGATGGGCGTATGAACGAGATGATTAAAAACTTCATTGAGCCAGGTCTTGAAGATTTGGCGGTTTCAAGGACTACCTTTACGTGGGGAGTCAAGGTCCCGTCTGACCCTAAACATGTAGTCTATGTGTGGATTGATGCCTTGACCAACTATATCACAGCACTTGGCTACTACAATGACCTACCAAATCTCATGGAGACTTTTTGGCCAGCCGATATTCACATGCTTGGTAAAGATATTTTGCGCTTTCACTCGATTTACTGGCCAATTATGCTAATGGCGCTAGATCTTCCATTGCCAAAACGGTTAGTGGCACACGGATGGTTTGTCATGCAAGATGGCAAGATGTCTAAGTCAAAGGGAAATGTCGTCTATCCTGAGATGTTGGTTGAGCGTTTTGGTTTGGATGCGCTACGTTATTACCTCATGCGTTCGCTACCAGTAGGCTCTGATGGGACCTTTACTCCAGAGGACTATGTGGGGCGTATCAATTATGAGTTGGCTAATGACTTAGGCAATTTGCTTAATCGTACAGTGGCTATGGTGAATAAATATTTTGATGGTCAGGTGCCTACGTTTAGCGCTGATGTGACACCTTTTGATAAGCCACTAGAGCAAGTGATAGCATCCACTATTGCTGATTATCATCAACAGATGGACGCCGTTGATTTCCCACGTGCCTTAGAGGCGATTTGGACGATTATCGCTAGAACCAATAAATACATCGATGAAACAGCACCGTGGATTTTGGCTAAGGATGAGGCTAGCCGTGATCAATTAGAAGCTGTCATGAGTCATTTGGTAGCTAGTTTGCGTGTGGTGGCACACTTGCTTAAACCTTTTATGATGGAAACGTCAAATAGTATCATGAGCCAATTAGGCTTGCCTGAGGTGGCTGATTTGCGTGATTTGAGTCTTTTTGACCTCCCAGAAGGTCTAAGGGTTGTCTCAAAAGGTCAACCTATCTTCCCACGCCTTGATATGGAAGAAGAGATTGCTTATATCAAAGAGCAAATGACACCACAAACGTCTAGTCAAGAGACATGGATCCCTGAAGAAGTAGAGTTGGTTAGCAGTAAAGATGAGATTAAGTTTGACATCTTTGATGCTGCTGAAATTCGTGTCGCTGAAGTGATAGATGTGGAAAAAGTCGAAGGTTCAGATAAACTTCTTCGCTTTAGGTTGGATGCTGGTGACAAAGGGCATCGTCAAATTCTATCAGGCATTGCCAAATACTATCCCAATGAAAAAGAGTTGATTGGTAAAAAAGTGCAGATTGTAGCTAATCTGAAACCTCGTAAGATGATGAAAAAATATGTCAGTCAAGGGATGATTCTCTCAGCTGAGCATGACGGTAAGCTGACTGTTCTAACAGTTGATGATGCAGTTGCCAATGGAAGTATCATTGGTTAGACAAAAGACTTTTGAGGCTATCCTCAAAAGTCTTTTTGATTGGTGAAATAACGTGTTTTTGCTAGTGCACTTAATAAGCGAGGGGCAATTAAGCTAATAAGGGTGATTTTGATAAGCTCGATAGGGATAAATGGTAAGATAATACCAAGACTAGCTGTTGGGCTGAATTGCCCGAAAATCCAAAGAGAGAGAAAGCCACAGATAAATAAGCTAATTTGTCCAACGATATTGGCTAAAAAGATAGATAGACTGGTTTTGCGACTTAAGATAGCGGTTATGGTAGCGTAAAAGAGAAAGCCCCAGAGAAACCCACCAGAAGGTGAGATAAGGCTGGCAAAGCCTGAGCTACCTCCTGCAAATACAGGTAAGCCAACAATGCCTAAGAACAGATATAAGCTGACAGCTGCTATAGCATCGCTAAAATAGAGGAGGCTAGCGATTAAGCCGACCGCAAAAGTCTGCAGCGTAATGGGGGTTGTCCCGATAGGAATGCTAAATTGGGACAAAACAGCTAATAAAGCAGTGGATAGGCTTATAATGAGTAAGCGATAAGTATTGGTCATAAAATCTCCTTCTCCTAAAACTTAAAAAAGGTCAATAATGAGTTTGATATTTAAAAGGGTCAGACTAATGGCAACGAGATAAGCAATAGCAGTGTTCCATTTAGCATTGACGAATTCTCCCATCAGCTTTTTATTAGAGGTAAAATAAATCAAAGGAAAGATGGAAAACGGCAAAGCTACGGATAAAAAGACTTGAGAATAAACGATTAACTGATCGAGCACTTGTTCTTTACTTCCAAAGAGCAGAGCTGCAATGATGACAGGCAAAAGCGCCAGCAGTCTTGTGATAAGGCGAATAAGCCATTGTGGCATTTTGAGATGGATAAAACCTTCCATGACGATTTGCCCAGTCAATGTACCTGTAATGGTCGAATTTTGCCCGCTAGCTAGTAAAGCAATGGCAAATAAGGTTGAAAGAGCGCTGCTAGCGACGCTGCCTGCGATGTGACTATCGGCTAAGGCATTGTACATTTGAGCAAAAGCGCTAATCTTACTAGCGTGACCATAAAAAAGGGAAGCCCCCAATATCAACAGCAAGGAATTAACGATAAAGGCAAGTGATAGTTGGATATTTGAATCCCAAGTCATAAACTTCACAGCCTTTTTGATAGAGTCAGGCTTGTCGTAGTTGACTTGTCGTGTCTGTGAGATAGAGGAGTGGAGATAGAGGTTATGTGGCATAACGGTTGCTCCGATAATCCCCAAAGCCAATGTCAGACGGCTATTTCCAGCGACCATATGCCCACTGTCAAAGACGGCTAATTGAGGCAAGTAGCCTGTTAGAATACCTGAGACGCTAGGTTTTGACAAAATCGTTAGATAGATAAAAATCACTAAAATCGTCAAAATCAAAGTAGCCACAATGGCTTCAATTTTTCTAAAGCCCATTTTCATAATTGATAGCAGTAAAAAGACATCTAAGATGGTAATGAAAATGGAAAATAACAGAGGCCAATCAAATAATAAATGCAGTGCAATACCAGAGCCTATCACCTCTGCCAAATCTGTCGCCATTAGCGCTAGCTCGATGATGACAAATAAAAGGTAGCGAATGGGTTTGGGTAGATGATTGGCTGTGGCTTGAGCGAGGTCTTGGCGTGTGACAATCCCTAATTTTCCTGCCATTTGTTGTAGCTGCATGGCCATCAGTGACGAGACAAGGACAACAGATAAGAGCAGATACTTGTAACTAGCACCTCCCACGACACTCGTAATCCAGTTACCAGGATCCATATAACCTACAGCTACCAAGGCACCTGGGCCTAAAAAGGTGCGTAGCATACGCCAAAAAGAAGCATTTTCAGGCACGGCAATACTTTGATTGACTTCGCTTAGCGAAGCTTTTTCTTGCATAGACATCATAGACAAATCCTTCTAACTCATAGAGCTGTTATTTTTTAGACGTCAAAAAGTTGGCTAGGGCAATGACGATAAAGACAAGACCTAGAATGAGAAACATAACATGCTGGCTCATCAGTCCATAGCTGATAAAGATAAGAGCAGATAGCAGTGAGATAAGACTTTTTGATAGCATAATAACCTCTCTATAATAGTGACATAACATATTCTTTCTCATTATAGCGCAAAAATGAGGGAATGAAAAGAAGAAAATGCATGCTTTACAAAAAAATTAAGCAAACTTAATCATAAGTTGTTGGCTTTTCTTGATAAATATCTTCTATCAGGTCTATAAAAAAAGGGTATTGGACGAGTGGGCTGTGAGAGTGCTACAATGCTAATAACTTGATCAAGTCGAACGCTTTAGAGATTGGAGAGACGTATGACAAAAGAGTTGATAGAAAAGATAAAGGCTAGATCTGGGGTCGCTATTGTTGTGGCTTTAGTTTTAGGTGTGATAAGTGGTATCTTATTCCCTCAAGGCAGTGCACTCTATGAATTTTTAGGATCAGCCTTTATTCGTTTGATTAGTGCAGTGATTTTGCCCTTGATAGTCCCTATTGTGGTCGTATCAGTAGCACAAGCCAATCAAAGTGGCGGTTTATCTCGTTTTTTGGTAAAAACCTTTGGCTACTTTTTTATAGTAACGACGCTTATCATTGCTGTTTATGTGCTTATAGCTTATTATCTAGGGTTTGGGCAAGGGGCTGAGTTGACCTCGCAGTCAACAGCTTTAGATGGGATTGCTAAAGGTGTTGCTATTGATACGTTTTTGCTAGACCTTATTCCTAATAATATCTTTGCTACCTTAGCTTCAGGAGCCCTTTTACCTAGTGTCCTCTTTGCTCTTATCATAGGCTTGGCCCTTAGTAGTTTGGATAAGGACACTAGCTCTATCATCACTGTTTTAGTGACTTGGATAGATGTTATGCATGAGGTGACAAGGCTTGTGGTTAGTCTCTTACCTATCGGTGTGTTTGGATTTATGGCGGCTAAGGTGTCTACACTTGGCGTAGGGGCTATCGCTTCGCTAGCTCAGTTTGTGTTTGGGACTTACATAGGGTATGCTTTGTTAGCTTTGCTGTTCTTTCCCTTATTAGCAATGGCTTTTGGCATCTCTTATAGACAGCTGCTTAGTTCTATTTGGGACTTGGTAGCCCTCGCATTTGTCTCTGGGAGTTCTAGTGTGGTTTTGCCACAGTTGATTGAACGTTTGGATACTGGTGAAGAGAGGGATAATAAAGCGCATTTGGTGTTACCTTTAGGCTATACCTTTAATTTAGATGGGGCGGTGGTTTATCTATCATTGGCTACGGTTTTTATCGCTCATAGCTATGCAATCAATCTCAGTCTTTCGCAATTGTTTGGTTTTATAGTGCTTTTAAGCCTGATTAGTAAGACCATAGCAACTATCCCATCAGGAGCTATTGTTGTGTTATTAGCAGTAGCTAATCAGCTAGGGTTGCCAGAAGAAGGCGTGGCAGCGATTTTAGCTGTAGATGTTTTTTTAAATGCAGGACGAACAGCCTTAAATGTTATTGGAAATGCGCTTGCAGTAGTCATTTTAGAAGGAAAATCATCGACTATTAGCTCAGAAGACTCAGAGTTAGTCGTCTTATCATAATGTCAAAGGAGAAGAAGATGTCAACGATTTATATCATTCATGAACATATAGACTGGACAAAAGCCATCACTAAGTGGTTGGATGAGGCAGGAGTCGCCTATGAATTGTGGGATTTATCAAAGGGTCGTCTCAATCTAGCTAAAGAGCCACCTCAAGGGATTTTTTATAATCGGATGTCAGCGTCCTCTCATACCAGAGGTCATCGCTATGCGCCAGAATATACCCAACAGGTCATCAAATGGCTAGAGCATCATGGCAGAAAAGTTATCAATGGCTCGGCAGCTATTGACCTTGAAATCTCTAAAATCAAGCAATACTTGGCTTTATCTGATTTTGGGATCAAGACCCCTAAGACAGTAGCAGCATTTGGGCGTGAGGAGATTATCTCAGCGGCTAGAGATTTATATACGTATCCTCTCGTTATCAAGCATAATCGTGCTGGAAAGGGCTTAGGCGTTCATCTCTTTGACAATGAAGAAGCTCTGATAGATTATGTGACAGGAGATGATTTTGAGCCATCTGTTGATGGTATCACATTGCTACAAGCTTACATCAAACCTCATGATGGCTCGATTAGACGCGCAGAATTTATCGGAAAAGAGTATATCTACACCCTTGCTATTGATTCATCAGATGGTTTTGAGCTCTGTCCTGCGGATGCTTGCCAGCTAGATGTGGCTAAGCAGACAGCTCCTTGCTCTATTGATGGGAAATTTCGCATTGTAGAGCCCTTAGATAAGGCAATCGTGGATACTTATACGCACTTTTTGAGTGAGACAGGCATCGATGTAGCAGCTATTGAGTGGGCAGAAGATAGTAATGGCAATCGCTATGTCTATGACATCAACACGAACACCAACTATAATGCTGACGCCGAACGCAAGGCAGGCGTTTCAGCACCGAAACAATTAGCAGACTACCTTATCACAGAACTAGAGAACCTATCATCATAAGGACATTGTCAGGACCAACTAAACTGAGAAAGTCATAAAAACACCTCTAAGTAACTCTTAGAGGTGTTTTGGTGTTTATTTCATTGTTGGGAAAAGAAACTTGGTTCTACGTTATTTCACGCAAGTCTCTAAAGCCCATTATACCAAGGTTTAGAAATTTTGCTAGGTTTTATATTTTTCCCTAACTTTGTACAAAATTGGTAAATCAGTGGTAAATTTTTGGTAAGTTATTGGTAAGTTTCTTCAAGGTTTGATAGGCTATTTTGAAGGTTTTCTCCGAACTTTTCCATCTCTTTTTCTTTGAGTTCTTTTGTAGCTTCGGCGTAGATATTCATAGTGGTTGAAATATCAGAGTGTCCAAGAATTTCTTGCATCGCCTTCATATTAGTTCCAGCTTCTACCATACGAGTAGTGAAGGTATGACGGAGAGAGTGGTTGCTGAAATTCGGAAGTGTTACCTCACTTTGTATTTTACCATCAAGGACAGCAAAATTGCAATCACGAATAATTCGTTTCAGTGCTTTATTGAGTGTTCCTTGATGGAAGACATTACCAAAACGATTGAGAAAGATAAAATTGGTATAGCCGTCAATCTTACTCTTGCAGACGATTTCAAGCTCTTCTTGACGTTTCTTTTCTAAAATCAGCGCCTCCTTAACTCTTGGTAGTAGTGGGACAGTACGCTCCCCTGCCTTTGTTTTTGGAGTGTTGATTGTAAAAGTGACACCACGATTCGTTCTTGTATCATAATAAACAAGTGTATGGTTGACACTAATAGTATTGCTTTCAAAATCAATGTCTTCCCAACGTAAGCCTGTTACTTCACCGACTCGAAGTCCAGTCCATAACATCGTAATAAATACTGGGTACCAACCTTTATAACGGCTCGTATTCTCTAAAAAATTTTCAAAGAGCTGCTGTTCCTTGAGTGTCAAAGCTCTGTGTCCTTTTTTCCCAGAAGTACGAGATTGCTTTAGCTCCTTCAAAGCATTGTCTGAGGGATTGTTGAAAATATACTCATCATCGACAGCAACTTGAAGAACTTGATGGAGTACGGTATGGATGCTATCAATGGTACTTACCTTGACGTGTCGTTCTTCGGCTAAGTAATTGTAAAAGGAGCGAACATCACTTTTCTTGAGGTTTGTAATGATGACATTTCCTAATTGACCAGACACGAAATATTCGTATAGGTACTGATAGTTTTTGAAGGTATTATCCTTGAGACCTCGTTTCAAGAGTTTCCACTTTTTGTATAAGTCATCTACAGAAACTTTTTTGGTAACGTTTAATCCGTTGAGAGAATCTTTTATAATTTGCTTTTCTTTTTCTCGTAGCTCAACTAATGACTTGGCATAGATACTATTCATCTTTCTTCGCTTATCACGCCAGCGGTATTCGTAACTACCATTTGGACGTTGATATTCTCCGTCTTTGAGGATGCGATTTTTATTGTCTTTCCGTTTTTTGTTTATCATAGATTTCCTCCATAAAAAAAGATGGCATAAGCTATTTGATTAGCCTATGCCCTCTGAGTGATTATTAAATTGAATATTGGTTTTCTAGGAATTTCTCAAATTTTGCTCGTTTGATTAGTCGTTTGCTGCCACACCAGAGGACGAAATCGCAATCATCTTCATTGCTGATTTCACGAAGTTTATTGACTCCGATACTGAAATATGAGGCAGCTTCCTCAACAGTTAGGTTTGATTTTTCCCAGAATGGAATTTCTTTTTTCATGTGTTTTCCTCCGTTATTTTTGATAAAACGAAAACAAGCCCATTTCTGAGCTTGCTTCCAAGGAGATTATGAAAAAGAAAAGTTATTTAGGATGATTAAAGTATAACTAGTAATCCATAAAGTAATCTTAACTGTTCTTCATAATCAATAGTAACTAATTTTATTTGATTGCTAGGATTCTTCTTAGAGATTTTTGATAGTTACAAGCAAATCAGTCATCTCTGTCAGAACATCGTTAAATGTAATACCTTTAGTGTAACTATACTTTTTAGAGTAGTTTTCCCACTGATGGTTTTGGGTTGAATCTGTTTTGAATGTTTCTAGCAGATTGATGAATTTATCGAAGTCTAATTCAGTACCTCGATAATCGAAGGTACGCTGACAAGCAGTGAGAAGTTGCTGCGAATCAATTTCTGATTTCTTCAATTTTGACAAGATATAGACGTCATAGAAGTCTTTGCTTCGACTATTCAAGAAGCTGCGAGAATAAATGGTTTGTAGTTTCTCTGCTAAGATAGTCTCAATGGTGTAGGCAATGATAGGAAACTGTTCTGATGTGAAGATTGGCTTGTAGTCGTAAGTGATTGGCTGAGGAGTGACAATGTCCCCAGTCGCAATATCTAGGTGGATGACCTGTCTGATGTTCTCAAGCTGGCAAAGGATACTTGCACGATAACCTCCGTAATCATCACTTTCCTTAATTGCTGTGACCGACTGAATAGTGAAAGAAATATCTTCATCGGATTTTTCAAGGATATCCTCCAATTGCTGATACACGGTCTCTTCTGATAGGTTCATTTTACTAAAGAGAAAGTCAATATCAACGGTACTACGGGAAGCAACCCCGACGACATTTGAGAGTAGGAAACCTCCTTTGAAAATGTAATTTTGAGCGTATGAGCTTTGACTCAATTTTTTCAAAATGACTTCTAAAAAGTAGTAGGGCATCACAGAATTAAACGTTAATCCTGTTTCCTTTGAAATTTTATGGCAGAGTGCGGTTAATTTTGCTTTGTTCACATTAGCACCTCAAGTATTTGTTTTGTTTGATTGATAATTTTCATTTCTTCAGCGTACTGGTAAAGGTTCGTCAGATTTTTATTTGGGTAGTTGACATAAGCCTTAAGAGTTTTGACGAAAAGTTCATTATCAATTTTTTTACGATTTTGAATGAAGTCACAGATGATACGCTCAAAGTCGTAGGTCTTAACGGTTTGTCCCCAAGGTGTTTTTACAGAGATAACACCGAGGTCAACAAGTTCTTTTGGAACGGTATGGACAGTGAGATTTTGAAGCGGGTTATTGAAGCGATAGCCTCTTGGTACGGTGACTTCAAAATATTGCGGGATTTCATCCGTGAATCCTTGGAGATAGAGAGCGGAAACATAGGAGTAAATAGCTCTTGAAAATCTGTATTGGAAGAAGTAGTACTCGTCATAGTCACCATCTGTAGAAAGATAGATGCCCTTGTCAACTCGGAAGATTTTTCCTTCACGTTCAAGACGTGAGAGATAGACAGTGGGAATACCAAGTACTTTACAGTCTTTATGGGTGATGATACCATTATTCTGTTCAAGATAATTCAGAACGGTTTCTTTATTAGACATACGAACTCTCCTCTTTTGTTATGTTCATACTACAATTTTAACTCTTTTGTCGTATAAACGCAACACTCAACAATCGTAAAAACTATAAAGAATCGTAAAAATTCGTAAATCTTATTGTGCAACCGCAAAACTGTAATAGCTTTGGTTGCTGAGAACGGCATAGTGTGGCTTGTTCTGAACACCTTTAACATTACACTCAGAGATGAGGAAGGTTCCATCTTGATTGACAGCTTCCACAAATGCAACGTGACCGTATTCTGCATAGGTGCCTCCATAACCACCTTGAACGGACATGACGGCGCCAACTTGAGGCTCTGATACTTGTTTCCAACCACGAGAGACAAGACTAGCAACCCAATCTTGACCATTTCCGTTGTAATTGTAGATAGCTGAGTTGGTACAGATGCCTGTCTCAATCAGGCGATTGCAAACATACCAGGTACATTGTCCAGCTGGATAGGTATTGTTTCCCTGAGTTGTGACCGAGTTCTCACTAGGAACTCCATATTTGAGTTTTCCAAGGTATTCTGGCGGTAAGTCAAAGGTAGAAGTAAGAGTTCCAGTAGCAAGCCCTGTATCGCCTGAGAAAGCAACAGAGGAGTCGGAGGTGATTGTTCCATCAAACACCTTAAACCACTTGTCAGCATCCGTTTGGAGCTTGTCAGCCTTTGTCTGACCGTCTGAGAGTGCAACACCTTCATAATGTTCTGACCAGTACAAGGCAGCATCTCCAGGGTCAGTTGCTTTTTGCATTTCAGTTTTGACTTTTTTGTAGGCACCGTTTAACTCGGTTGACATGAGTTGGAGTTCAACATCAGCATCCAGTATTCGGCTTGAAGCCTGTGCCCAACGGTCGCCGTTGACGGTGTTAGACCAGCCTGACCATTGGAAGTAACCAGCTACCCCACCGCCAGTATTGATAGCTTTAGGGTCAAAGCCTGACTCACGTTCTGCAACGGCTATACTACCAGTTGAACCAGCCAAGGTAAAGCCTTCTTTGGATAGCTGGTAGTTGAGGATTTTGATGACATCCTCTGCCCGTTCTTCTGTGATTGAGGCTTTTTGAGCCACCTCTTTAGCTGTTAGTGTCGTTCGCGTCCCAGTTGAACTACCATTACTTGATGTGTTAGACGAGTCACCAGCTATCGCAGCTGCACAAATGATGACAAGTAATAGGGGCAACAGAAGCGAAGAGAGAAGACTCAGTTTGAATAGTTTTTTCATGTGTCCCTATCACCTCCTTTAGTGTTTGAGATAGACTTTGAAGATAACTGTTCCAAAGAGCCATTTGGCATCTAGGACGGCTGGAATAGCACGGCAGAGTTCGATAATCCGTTTGGCTTCTTGGTCATTGACAGTATAAAGGACAGTTACCTTGATAGCCTTTAGGTCATTTTCATAGGCTTGGTAAATGTACTTTTCAAGGACAGGTTGAATCTGACTTCTCGTATATATCCTAATAGTGTCCATTTTGTTCACCTCGCAATCTGTTGAGTTCTTGAGTGAGACGGTTCTTACGCTCGATATTGGCTTTGATTTTGTCGTCCCTGGTCAGAGTTTGACGGAAGCTTCGGGTAAAGGCATTTGAGCCTTTCGCTTGATACATGGCTCCTCCATCATCATAGGCGCTAAGTTCTCTTTCCAAGCGTTCCATTTTCCGTTGTTTACGTGGAGATACCCATTGTTCCTTAAGTTCCTGGAATTCCATTTCTGGTGGTGGAGGAGTTGTTGGTTGAGTAGGGATAGCTTCAGGAGTTGGTGTTTTCTCCTGGATTGGCTTATCTGTTGGAATATCCTGTTTTGGAAGATTTGGTTCAGAGGATGTTGGTGGCAGTTGGTCAGGTGTTGGAACAGATTGTTCAGTCAGTTGTTCTGTTGGAAGGTCCGGTTCCTCAGCTGGTTCAGGATTTGGTTTTGACCGTCTAAAGAAGTTGCCAACTTCCTTGATGTGAGAAGAAGCGTTCATAGCACTTCCAGCCACAAAACCAGTACCAGCCATGGCAAAGTTGCCCAAGTGTTGGGCAGTCTCAAAGCTACGTGACGGCATCTGTTGGATGAGGTCTTTGCCCTGGCTAACTTTGTTTTCAACTTGGTTTCCAATGTCTTCCATCTTGATGCGAGCCCGTGAGCCCATGATGAATTCAATGAGTTCCCCCTTATAAATCCAGAGGAAATAATAGACGGCAGCTTTGGCAACGACTGAAAGAATGAGCTTGAAGAGGAGAGCGAATGTTCCTAAAGATGGGAACGTTTCGATGACGCCGTCAAATCCAGAGGTAATCAAGGTTTCAATGACTTTTTCGATGTAGAAGATAATGAGTGTGATGAGTGTCGTAATCGTAGGGAAAACGAGACCACCAAACATGACCTTGAAAATCCCAAAGATGATATCTTGCATGGCAGGGATAAAGGAAATGAGAAGAGCGATAGGGAACAGGAGAATCATGAATAGGACTAAGAGTTGAGCAATCAGATTCAGAAGTTGTACCAGGATAATTGGAACCGCAATAACGATGGCTTCAATAATTTTGAAGATGACGTAGAAGGTCTTGATGAAAAGATAATCCCAGACGGCTGATACCCAGCGGTTCTTTTCCTTCCCGTCATCAGCTTTATCACCAAGTTTATCCAGATAGTCTTTTCTATCTTTGTTTTTGACCGCTACAAATTTTCCTGAGTCATCCACGCTTCCCAAGACTTTAGCATCATCGAAGGCTTCCTCTTCACCTGTTTGGTTATTGACGTATTTTCCGTTTTCTTGACCCGTGTTGACAAAGACATAGGCAGTGTAGGAAGTTTGTGCGATATAGCTATCAGCCATGGATTT
Organism: Streptococcus lishijunsis; assembly: GCF_047290665.1. NCBI lineage: Bacteria > Bacillati > Bacillota > Bacilli > Lactobacillales > Streptococcaceae > Streptococcus > Streptococcus lishijunsis. The sequence goes on from NZ_JBLBUC010000001.1 coordinate 129,250, forward strand.
TCCTACCTTGATTGACTTATTCTCGCCATAAGAAACGGAGATATTGGAAATCTTAGAGGTGACAGTATCCGCAAGGTTATCAACCGTATCAAGGATGTAGAGCCCACCAGAGGTAGAAGCGACGGTTCCAAAGTAACCAAATCCAAGCAGTACGACGAGCAGCACATGAAGGACTTTTCGCATGAAGTTTCCACGAGAAAAGAAATACTGGTAGAAGAGGTAAAAGGCTCCGATGGTCAGAAGCATGGAAACTAGGGAACCACTTGATAATCCGCCAGAAGTTGAACCTGTTAGTCCCTGCCAGATGGACTTAGCAGCGTTATAGACGTAGGTTTTGTAAGAGTCGTAGAGGTCAATGTTCTCCATGATACGAATCATGAGGGAGAAGAAACCGACCACTAGATTGAGCAGAAAGAAAAAGAGATTGACGAAAATCTCATTCATTGCCACGATAATGGAGGTCTCAATTTTTGACGTCTTTTCCAAATATGATTTTAAGGCGAAGATGTCCACGCCTTTTAGTTTCTCAAAGGCTTCTTGCATGTGAGCCCTCCTTTCTAACTAGCATATTTATTTTCAAGGCTAGATGATACCGTTGCTTTCATTGGTTTTAGAAGCATGTCGATGTCTTCAAAGATGTTGTGAATGGAAATCATGTTTAGATTGCCATAGACGTCATAGTAGAGGCATTGCCCTGAAATCATGTTGTCAATCCATTCCAGGTTACTTTCGGTTGGTTCCAAATTGACGTGCTTGAGAATATCTTCTCGTTCTGATTTTTCGTAGAAGGCAAAGATGGTTCCAAAGCCTGTTGTGTCATCATCATTTTCAGCATCATGGACAGACTGTGTGATGAGTGCCAGGGTGTTATTTTTCGAGCGACCGATACGGCGCATGTTCTTGATAACGGCTTGACCTTCGGCAGACTTCATAAGAATCCAGGCTTCATCAAAGAACTCAATGGTATCTTCACTTTCATTGCGTTCTCCAAAGTGGGTACAGAAAGCACCAAGGGCAAACATAAGAGCGATAGAGTTTCGTTCGTGGTCTGAAATCTTCGTTGCGTCTGTCTTAGGTAATTTCAGATTAGCAACTTCAAGTACAGTGACTTGTGACTCATAGTTGAGCCCTTGCGTTGTTCCATCAGAGAAGGCAAGCTCTAGGATGGAGTTGGTCACAATAGAAGTGAGGTAGCGACCAACTGAGGCGATTTGGTCATTGTCACTGTCTTTGAGGGCTTCCAGAACGTGCTTAAAGCCAACCGTTTGACCTGCTTGTCTCTTATCGACAATGTCGTTGATGGTTTCGGTAATAGCTGTCTTCTGATCCATGGTGACGTTGTCAACCGCTTGGAGCAAGAATTCCAGCATATTCTTAGTGACCTCAACGGCTTGTTCTTTATCCAGAACAACAATAGGGTCAAGCACTCCGTGGTTGGAAGTGAGTGAGCTATCGAGAGTGACAAAGTTGAAGGCTTCAATTTGTTTTTTACGTTCAGGATAGAGACGGGCAAACTCAGGGCTATTGATGATTTCTTGGTAGTGATGGCGGAGTTCCCGTTTGGGGTCAATGTAGAGCGTCTTCACGTTTTGAAGAGCGACTGACAGGAAGATAATCTGAGCGAGGAAGGATTTCCCTTGACCTGTAGCACCTGTGATGATGATGTGCGGGTTCTTGGTAATCTTGCCTGCAATGTCTTCTTTATTACCGACAGTCGCATTAAAGAGGACAATGTTTTTAGAAGCGTTAATGGCTTTTTCGATGTTATCCCAGCGACCTGTCCAGTTATCGACTCGTCCGATATACCAGCCAATACGGTTACCAGCGGATGTGTTGGTGAAGGGCATGAGCTCCGCAAAACCACGACTGGTGACCATGTGTGTCCATGTTCGTGTTTTCTTCTGCAAGTCTTGCCCGTAGAGCAAAGCTTGGAAGAGATAAGGTGTGTCATGGCTAGCTTCACTGATTTCAACGCCCATGTCATCAAAGTAGTTGAGGACAACTTGACGGCGACTTCTCAGTTGACTAAGTGACGAACCAGAGATAATGAGATAGGCACCGTATTCAATGATTTCCTCTTTATTCCCTACTTTCTTCATTAGGTCTTTCAGCGAGAATGAGCCCATGATAATTTCGTCTTGTTGCACGGTATCGGTATTCTCAGCTTCTTCCATGATGTTCTTATAGCGAGTGTTGGAACGCCCCATTTTCCCTTTAATTTTATTGCGGTCAATGAATTCAGCCTTGAATCGCAGTTCCACGGGGAAGTTGAGACGTTGAACAAATTCTCCTAGATGGAAACCGTTGAAGATGGTGTTGAATTTCCCAACAGGAAGAATGGTTACAAAGGAATTGCCATAGGGGCTTTCGAGTTTGAGAAAGCCTCCATTCATGCTTTTAATCAAGGTGTCTGTGACATTGAAAAGGGAACGGTTAGCAATGACTTCTTTCTTGAGGTGGGGAATGTAGCGGAGGTATTGCATCCGCTGGTAGTAGAAGAGTTCATCATCTGTCAGACGACGACAACGAAGCGTTGAAAGCACTTGGTAGATGACTTGTTCATCAGCGAGATAGTCTTCAAACCAGGGCTTTTCTTCTTCTAGTTCAAAGCCTAGCCCATTTGCTAGGGTCTCTGAAATCTCAGAGAATCGTTCATAGGCGAGGTCAGCAAGACTAGCTCCCTTGTCATGTTTTCTCAATCGGACACCGACTAGCCAGTCAAACTGATAAGGGATTTCCATTTCATCTGTCAGCTTATCCACAGTGTAGAGTAGCAGTTCCTTACCGAGTGCTTGATTGTTTGGTGAGAGGGTATCCATAAAGTCACGCATCTTTTCTTCTAGGAGATAATCCTTGGGAATGAGAGAAATGTCAAAGTGCTGGTTTTTAGCCAACTTTTTGAGCATTTGGCTGACTGTGATTTTGTGCTTTCCTTTTTTCTCATCATCCGTAATGGTGATGGGCGTATTTGGAATACGATAGTACGCCATTACTTGCTTGTCTTTACGAAAGGCTAAGTTTTCGTGTGTGGCTTTAATCGGGTATTGTAGTTTTAGTGCCATAGTGCCTCCTTTCTAAAGGTGTGTTTGTTCAAAAACAATGTCTTCGTCATCATAAGGTTCCACTCGCTCATCGTGGTAGATGGCTTTCTTGTTCCAACGAAATTCATAGAGGTAACGGAAGTAGTCAGCCAGAAAGATGTGCATTTTCTTTCCGTGTGGTTCATACTCTGTGTAGAATTTAGCGAGCTTATAGGGAACGTAAGCATAGAGCAACATGGAGATAGAGTGGGTGATTTTAGCTAATGGGACAAGGATGAAAGAAAGTCCCAGGAGCATGACGACAAAGACGAGAATGAAAACAACAAAAAAGGACAGCTGCATAGGTGTTGCGAAGTACCAGATACGTGCCCCTTTTTGTGTCTTGATTTCCTGAATCCAGTAAGGAGCGTTTAGCCCCCTAGCGTAGTCATAGAGTGGTTCTTTCTCGTTGTTCATATCAGAGCCCCGTTTCAATACCAAAGAGGCGTAAGAACCAACCAATGACAGAGAGTATCTGTTGCCCTTTGGTCATAGACATGATGATTCCCCAAAATCCGATAACGGAAAAGAGTTGGAGCCAGGAGCTATTTTTCCAAGCCTTGATGGCAAGAAGGATTGCCACAGCAGTGATAATCCAAGCACCATCCCCTTGGAGGAATTGTTGTAGTGAGCTTGTGTTCATAGATGTTATTCTCCTTCGTGTTTTGCATAATCTTTTGGAATGGTATGAGCCACTTTTGTGACGTAGTATGAATTTCCTTTAGGCGTAAGGGTCAAAGTGAAATTCTCTGAGCGAGTGTTGCCAGCGACTTCAAAGGTGACTTGAACATAGGCGGTAATGGCATCACCGTCTTCTGTCAGATAGACATAGTCTAGTGACTTGAAAGTCGTGTTTTCAAGCACAACTACATCTTTACCGACCAAGTCCAGATTGTCTTGGTCGGTGGTGTAGTTGGTAAAGAAGACGTTGAGAAACTTCTTGACTTTCTTGTGTGTCTTTTCTGGGAGATTGTCAGAAGCGGTTAGACTGAGCGCAGATTCTTTGTCAAAGCCTTTGGCTTGGTTGTCACTGAGACTAGAATACCAAGGAAGTCCAGAAACGTAGTAGGAGCTGTTTTTAGTAGCGTAAGGGATATTAAATCCTGTGGTAATTTCTTCCTCCTTATCACCGACTTTTTGCTTATAGGTCACTTGATAAGTGGCGGTGTTCTCCGTCAGCAATAACAACCTAGCTGAGACCAGAGACATCGGTGTTCGCTTCTGACCTTGTGACTTAATCTCAGGTTCAACGTCATAAAAGCTATTGAGCTTTTCAATTTGGGCTTCTTGTTCTTCGGCTTTATCAGAGAAAGAGAAGTAGGCTGCGACAAAGTCATTGAGGTAATAAGTTAAGCGGTAGTCGGTGTCAGTTGCCGTAGTCACCACTTGGGAGGATTGAGCTCTTTTGACTTCCGTTTCAAGAGAGGAGACCTTGCTTGATAGCGTGATAGCACGCAGGGAACCAGTAGCTCCGATTAAAACTAAAAATCCTAATCCAGTAAGGACTAAGATATTCACGTTTTTCCGTGTTGCCTTGATGAGTTTTGGTGAGCCACGCTTCTTATCTTGTTTCTTGAAACGAGACAAGTAATGGGTGACTTGTTGGATGACTGTTTTCAGTTTGTTCATAATCCCTCCTTATCAGGCACTAGCCAGTTCAATCAATTTATTGCCTTTGGCATAGAGCTGTTTGTGGAGTTTATTGATTTCTCCGTTGACGTAGTAGTAGCCACGAAGTTCCAGGCGGATTTTTTCGAGAAGGTCAGCAGGTAGCTTTTCGGCTTCTTCATTTTTAAGCAGGTGATTCAGTTCACCAGCTTTTGTCCAGGCTTCCTTGTCTTTATGGGCTTTCATGAGTTCGCCTAGTTCAAGGGAAGTAGCTTTGATTTTCTTTTCAATGAGTGATTGTTTTGCCATGATTATTTCCTCCATGAATTGTTCTTGTTGGTCTAAGATGACTTGTCGAAAGAGAGTGACCAGTTTGGTGTCCATGTTTCGGTTAAAGTCTAGGACTTGACCATCAGTTGTAAAGTAAGTGTGTTGGTATTTGGCGGGAGAGTCTAGGTCAACGGTTTCACGAGCAAAGGCATCAAAGAAGAAATCTTTTTCTTTCATGAGTACGATATAGAGATTCCAGAACTCATTAATATCAGGAAAGCAGGTGATGCCTTCGTAGATTTTTTTGACAAGCATGACTCAGAGATACCTCCTTATCATTCTTCGATTAGGTCATGATAGCCGAGAGCTTGATAAATATAGTCATCATCAAACCAGAGCCAGTCATTGATTTGTCCCTCTGTTGGTGTACTTTCTGAGAAGACATCTTCACAGAGGCTGGTGAGTTGGTCAATTCCGCCACGTTCACGGACGGTGTCTAGGGTTTCTCTAGCACCAGACCAAGCTTTGAAATTGTCGATGCTAGATAGTTCAACTTTGTATTCCATAATGACCTCCTTTAAGTTTAGGTATCAAAAAAAGGCAACTGAATTCAGTTACCTTGGAGTGCTTCACAAAAACAATTTAGCGTAATCACTTTTCACAGGAAGAAGGTGAGTGACGTTCACAATTTTATCTTCCGTATTGATGTTATAGAAAAGCAGGTATTTGCGGTTAGCAATTACGATGCCAAATGTTTTGTATTGTTTAGAAATTTGTCTTCCAACCTTTTCATCCGCATCAAAGCCACGTTCAGGAAATGTTTGAAGGCTTTTAATACCTTCGAGGAGAAGCTGGCTAGTTTTCAAAGCAGCATCAGGACTCAACAAAACATCTTGAATGTAGTTTTTGATGCTTTTGATTTGGTCAAAAATCGTTTGAGGTGTATTGACAGTGTATCTATCCAAGTAGCTCTGCCTCCATTTCTTCAATGGTGACGTAGTTACCCGCTTCGATTTCTGCCATGTTTCTATCAATGATAGCACCAAGTTCATCAATCATTTTTTCACGGATAAGCTCGTCAGTAGCTTCTTCCAAGAGATTTTCTTTGCTTGGGCTAAAGATGAGTGTACCATCGCTGCCCTTATAAACATTGTATTCCTGACCTTGTGGAATTTCAAATTCTTTTGGAATAGTGATACTTAGAGAATTACCGATTTGTCGTGTTTTAACTACTGTCATGTTTTTTCTCCTATGTGTTTGATATACACTGAGTGTATACCTTTCTTTTGTTTTTGTCAATTGATTGTCTCACCTTCCTTTTTCTTTAAGTTATAAGATGCTTGCAAATCTTGAAGAATGCTTTCAGCTCTATCGGTGATTTCACCATTTTCCTGAATCATTTTGATAAAGTCAGTCTCCATGATTTTGTCAGCTTCTTCCACCAGTTTGAGCGAATTGGCGACTTGGTACATGAGCCATTTTATCGTCCTATCGATAGAATAGGGTTCAGGTTTCATCCTGAGTTTCAAAGGTTCTGTACCACCAAACATGCGTTGCCATTTCTGGTCAGGAACAAAGGCGCCAAATTTATTGGTGCCATCGTAAACCTGCATTTCATGATTGATGACGCCACGGGCGATTTCTGCTAGGTCAACACCGCTGATGTATTCTTCAATGGCAAGCTGGGCTTTTTCTTGAGCGAAGCGCAATTCGTAACGGTTCCAGATACCAAAAATCTCCAGGGATTCTTCCACGGAGATTTGTTCACTTTTGGCTAGCTCATAGCGCTTTTCATAGAAGTTGAAGTAGAGGTTACTTTGGCGACTTCCAAAATAAAGGGAGATACCTTGGCTGCCTTCTACCTCATCTATGTTTCTGAGGTTACCACCGCCAATGTGACTCCACGTTCGGATGTTCTTAAAGCTAACCTCATCTTTATAGACTTTGGCAATCATATCTGAGAGAAGAAATTGTTCATCTTCTCTATCGAGACCGAGATAGCGTTCATCCATGGCAATGTCTAACCGTGTTACCCGACTATCCGTCAGGTCAAAGAGCAGAGCTTGGAGAAATTCTTGCCAGCTTAGGTCAATACTTTCCAGAATCAGTTCCATTTCACGGCAACCTTGACCAGAGAGTTGCAAGGTCACTTGGAAATTTCCTGTTTCGATTTTGTCAAAAAAATCAAATAACCAAATGTTGCCACGCTTCCAAAGCCTTGTGTAATTCAGAAGTCTGGTTTCAAATTCTTTGAACTCAGTGAAAGAACAGTGAAGATAGGTCTGACAGAAGTGAGATAGGTCACGGATAGACATGAAGGTCATGCGGAGGTAGTCGATATGAACATCAATCAGGTCATCGGCATTCTCTTGATGATAGCCAAGCTCTGCTTTGAAATGACCGAATTTTTCTAGGCTCAAACCTCGTGAGCCATCTTCATAGCTTCGGTAGGTACGAGTTGAAATTCCAACAGACTCCGCAAATTGTTTCTGCGTCATGCCTGTTTGTTTTCGGAACTTCTTGAGATTGAGTGGGCTTAGTTTATCCATTCATAGAGTAAGACTCCTTTCTAGTGAGTGACACAGTTTTTTAGCAAAAGTAACACACTAAGTAAATCTTTGAAAACCTTGGTACTATTGGTGTGTTGGGGGTCGGACGTTGTCATTTTGACAAATGTTACCCCCCTATTAGAAATCGGGGGTTGAATCACAATCATGGGCGGTAGGAACTGCGAGCTACGGTCTGCGCCTGACGTTGTCAGGCTTGCCCTTGCTCTTGTCCTAGCCCATGATTTGCGAGACAGCTTTCAACCGCCTTTGGATAAGACTTCCGTCCTTCCTCTTCAAAGAGTGCCAAGGTTTCAAGAAGTAGCTGTTCTTGAAATGATGTCACGACAAGGGAGTTATCCTCTTTATCAAAAGGAACTCCTCGCTCATCCATGAGGTAGATGATTTTACGGAGTGTCTTGACTGTTAGGTCATTTTCCTTGGCAAAATCTGTCAGCAAGCGTCTTTCTTCCAAAACCTCCATGATGTCATCCTCCACTGGTTCGTAGTCTTCTTCAATAGGTTCCACAACTTCCACGGTGTCCTTGTGTGTGATAAGCTGCTCATCTTCTAGGACGGGTAATTTCATAAATTCCTCCTCAAAGGAAAAACCTTTATTGAAGGGAACGTAAGGGGAGAAGAACTCACCAGCCAGCTCACCATTATTGGAAATATAGCCACGTCCGTGAACCTTTTTGCCGTTGATTTTATCCAGCTTTTTGAACTCTTTATTGCGGTTAGCATCGCCAAACATCATGTTATAACCCGTGTCTTCCAAGTGTCCGACAGAGAGTCGTTTCATGAAGTTATCCCGAAGAGCGGTCTTGATATACTCGCCATCGGGACGTTGCATGGCTTGGATGACGAAAACTCCAGCTTGACGTCCTTCTAGAACTATCTGGGTCAGGTATTCCGTAGCTTCTGCCTGCAGGCGATAGTCATTTTCAATCTTGGCGATGAAAGCTGCCCACTCGTCAATAACGATGAATTTGGGCTTTAGTCCATACTGGGCAAAGTTCTTCCCAATCTTGTAGTCAGGGTGATTTTGCATGGTCTCGTAACGATTTTCCATTTCAGTGACATTGTCTTTGAGGCAAGTGATAATATCGTCTTTGGAAATGAAGACACGACCCTTGAAGGCAGGAATGTTTTTAAGACCTGATAAGTCTGCGTTCTTCGGATCGCACAGGTCTATAAAACCAATCTTTGCCAAAGCCAACACAATGGTCATGAGGATTACCGTTTTACCACCACCAGTTCCCCCACCAATCAGCAAGTGAGGCTCAGCGACATAGTCCCAAAAGACATCTTTCATGAGACGTATGCCCTGGTCAGTCAGGGTAACTTCTGAAACGTTAATACGGGAAGCAATACGATTGATGGCAATTTCATACTGAACAAAGCGCTCATCAAAGGTTTTGTTTCGAAAGTCGCCATTATACATGACTTCAAGGGTAGCTCCAAGATTGATAAATCGGTCTTGGAATTTATTTCCTTCGAGAATAAAGGAAGCAAGCAACTGATATTTACCACGTTTGACATAAACTTTGGGAAGAGCAATCTTTTCAACCGTTTTACCATCACGTTTGACTGTCTTTGAAATATAGTACCGATTTTCTAGGAGAAAGTTAGTCATAATCCTCAGCGAGTTAAGACGCTGAAAGATGAGAACTTTCTGGTAGAGAATAAGATTGACAATCGGAATTATCACAATAGGTGGCAGGGTAGTCAGTAGGATTTTAGGCAGGTAAAATAAAGGGTCAGCGATAATCAGGTCATAGACGGGATAGAAGTAAAAGGCGTTACCAATCAAAAAGGGCGATAACATAAGAAGAATTGTTATCACCCTGATATGACGGTAGAATTTATGGACACGAAGTCCCCGATAGGTAAAGAGGTGCATGATTACCTCCTAGCATCATTTTTTATCTTCTGCTTTTGGTTCAGATTTTGGAGCTACTTGAGCCCCTTTTTTCTTGATGGCAGAAGCATAGAGACGGTAGTTGTCATTTCGACCGATAGCAGAGTAGGTCACGACAATATCAGTGAGTTCCACTTCTTCACGGTAATTGAGCCCAAGGTCGTTGAGTTGTTGTTCAGACATATCTACGATAGTGAAGAAGAGTGTTTCGTGTTGATTAGCTGAGTGAATCCCAACGGTGATACCACGAATTTCACCAGTCGGAACTTGGACGTAGGAGCCATCTTCATTACGCTGATTACGGTCTGCTTCATAGATGAGTTCAGCTCCTTCAATAGAGCGGAAGGTCAGTTTACCAAAGACTTCATCCAGTTTGAGAGCGTCAGTAATAACACGGTAGCTTTTATCAACAATTTGGAGTTTTTCTCCGAAGTTCAATCCAGTTTTAGCCATAATATTTTGTTTCCTTTCTTATTTGACGATTTCGAGTTTTTCCGCAAAGACATTAAGCGCTGGGGCTACGTTTGAGCCATTGACCGCACGGTCTGGGAAGAAAATAGGGTTGACGACTTTGACAAACGTGTCTTCATCAAAGACGGTATTAGTTGCAGGAGTAATGACATGGAAAGAGCCATGTTCTTGATTGTTCAGGACATGACGTTGGTATTTGCCTTCTTTACCAAAGACGGTACGTGGGGTATGACCAAGTTTTTCATAATAAGCAGCTCCAATAAATTCTGGTTTCATAGCAAGTGTTTCAGGAATCATAAGTATTCTCCGTTTCTATATTTGAGTAATAAAAAATCAGCATATAACAGGGCTGACTTGAGCAAAGTAAAAGCGATTGATTTTGTTTTTGTAGATTTGACTATAATAAGTCAATTCAGCAAGCGGATAGCCAGTTGCCTTGAATTTCTTGACGAGCGTATCAATTTCTTCTTTGGCAGAGCTAAAGAGACTTGCCTGTAAGTCTAGGCTGTGAGCGTATATCTTATGAGTAAAGAGATAATTTTGATAGTGACGCTCTAGGCATTGTTCAAAATATGAGGTCATAAATGCCTCCTTTCTTTATTGTAAAAACAAAAGCTACTAGAAACATCCAGTAGCTTGAGCATAGACTACTCTCGTGAAATAAAGAGAAGTAGTCTGTTTGAAAAAGAGTTATTTGATTGAAAGACCTATCTAGGAACTAGACAAACCTTTCACGGTGGCAACGTTTAGCAAGGTGCTTTGCGTCAATTACCATCGCTTTCCCAGCCAATCATCCAGGTAGTCATTATCATGCCTGTCACGATTCTCTTACGCCCTTTGGCGAAGCCAGTTCACTTTACTATTCGGAAAAGTGCGAAAGTCCGAAATGCGTGTGAGCCCACAATTTTTTAGAATTGTTTTACTATCTCAACTTCAACCACAAACGGACTTGACTTTCTTTTTCAAACAAGATACAATAAAGGTACGAAGTTTAGTGTAGTTTGATGGTCAGTCCTCTGGTTGTCAGACGCACTTTTTATTTAATTTGCAATGAACATTAGTGATTCCAAAAGAAGAACTAAATTTTTTTGGAATCAGATACATCAACCTTGATGTACTTATAGTTTACATCATGTATGATGTAATGTCAAGAGTTTTTTGTAAAAAACTTAAATATTTTTGAGGAACAGAAAATGACATTACCATATCGCTTAAAAGAATTACGTCAACAAAAGAATTTAACTCAAGCCAAAGTGGCAGACTCTTTAGGGATTACTCAACAGAGTTACGCACGCTGGGAAAATGGAAAAGTTACCCCAACACCAGAAAAATTATCAAAAATTGCTAAATTTTACGGAGTAACTACGGATTATCTATTAGAGGGACAAAAAGATGACATTGATTTATCAAATGTCGAAGTATTGTTCCGTATGACTTCCGATGGATTGACAGAGGAAGAAAAGGTAATCTTTCGTGATGAGCTGATTGAATTCATGAAAGAGCGTAAAAAACTTTTTGATGAGGATAAAAAATGAAACTTAAAGAACTTAGACAACAGCGTGGAATGGTTCGTGCAGAACTGGCAAAAGAAATCGGAACTACTGTCCGCAGTATCAGCCGTTGGGAAAACGGTGAAACCGATATGCTTTTAGGAACAGCTATTCAGTTGGCTAAGTTTTTTGAAGTAAGTTTGGATGAGTTTGTGAAGCAATAAGCATAAAAATGCTTTGGACTAAAGAAAGGTGATAAATGATTAATATTGACCAGCAAGCAAAGAGAATAAACGATGGAATCAATTTCTTGGGAAACCTTGCCTTTGTAATACCAGTAATTATTACGATGTTTAGAACAAGCGGATATGGATTTGCAAATATTATAAATAATATAATTCAAGTGTTGATATCATTCTCTTTGTTCATTTTGATTTTTTATATATTGCCAAAGTATCACGATGAAAATTTGAAGGTTATTGATTACAAGAAAATTGGGAATTACAGTCAAAGCGTAGTGTTACTTTCAAAGATAGACTTACTTAAATTATTTGAACGTGTAATTAGTGTAACTTTGATAAATATCATGTTTTTCTTATCTGAAGGAGAGAAATTTATTAAACCTTGGAGTACTATTCTGATAGGGATATTCTTATGTGATTTATTTATTTGGGTAATGCTAAAATACTTTAAAAAGAGTATGCCAAAAACAAGTTGTGGTTTCACATTCACTTATATTATTTTAGGAAAATGTTTATTCCTTATGATGGTTAATCTGATTACGCCTTTATTTTTGATTGCTGTTAATTTAACTCAAGTGATGACTCAATATGAATTAGTTATATTTTGCGGGATTCTAATAATTATTGCAATCTTGATTTTGTATAAATATTTCAAAAGAAAATAAGCCCAGAGAAAATCTCTGAGCTTTTTTTCTATTCTTCCTCCGTCACATTAAACTTCTTGAGTTCTTCCTTATAAGCCTCACTACCTTTTTTGAAGTACTGGCGTTCTGATCCTGTAATATTAGCAGTAATAACATCATCTTTGTATTCATATTTGACCGTTGGATTGACAAATCCTGAGATTTCAAAAGTTTGTGTATCAGTATCAATGGTTATGCTGCTGGTTGAACCTTCAGCATCGACAGTTCCCTTGTCACCTTTGATAGTGATGACCAGGTCAGTCCCGTATTCTCCGATTTCATAGTATTCTCCGTCCATATTAGGTTTGCTTGAGCAAGCGACTAAGACAATAGTACTAAAAGCAAGGGCAATAAGGCTAAGTAATTTTTTCATAAAGGTTTCCTCCTAAATGGAATTTATTTTACAGGAATCGTGTTACAAACGTGTTAATAATAGGATTTCAATCTAGTTGCAAGACAAATGTGTTAGTTGTTAAACTAATTTTTAGTGGACATTCGTCCATTTTTTTTATATAATTCTAGTCAACCAAATAGTTGACTGATAAAATTGTGAGGAGGTGTACTGTGAGAGACTTTTATACAAAAGTAACCCAAATTGCAAGTGAACAACTATATCAATTTATGAAGGATAATCAGGTGTCACCCCTGAATTATCACTTTCATTACTATTTTGATGATTGCATCCAGAAATTCGGTATAAAGGTAATGGAGCATCACTTTACCAATCGAAAAATTGAGGGATTGACGATGATTGATGAGGATGGTATTTCAATCTCCTATGAAAGTCAGAACCCGCAAGTAAAGCAGAACTTCACCAAATGCCATGAACTAGGTCACTATATCTTGGGACATTCAGGTAAACAGTTTACACAATTAAGCAGTAAAAAAGATACAGTTGAAGAAAGCGAAGCCAATCTGTTCTCTGCTTATATTCTCATGCCTGATATTGTCTTGCTGTCAAAAATCTATTATCGCTTGGATAGTTTCAAGCAAGTAATGACGGAGCTATCCGTATCAGCGGATGCCTTGAAATTCAGACTACAAGATTTGTTCCGTTATCGTTTGGAACGAGCCAATCAAGAGGTCAGCTCAGCTATTTACCAATATCAAACGGGTCAAAGTAAGACTGTCATCAGTCTTTTTGAGGAAGTCCATACTGAGATTGAAGACGAGTACCGAGCGGTGGAAGAGGATGTTCTTGCTAAAGTTCTGAATCGCCTGAGAGAGTGTTATTTTGTGGCAAGTACAGAGTTTCCCGAGTTGCTAGAAAATAGCTTTCGCAAGGAATTAGAGCAAGAAGATGATATTGATACTTGGTTAGAATATGATTTTGGACAATCAGTAGGTTACGCCTGGCGTACAGATATGTTGACCGCAAAGCAAGCTAAATCAAGAGCAAAAACAATACTCCTATTAGAAAAGAGGTAGTTATGTATCAACCTGACAAATTAAAACAAAAACGAGAAGAACTAGGCTTAGAGCAACAAGAATTGGCTGAGCTTATCGGTGTTTCAAAGCAGGCTTACTTCAAGTGGGAAAAAGGCTTGTCAAAGCCTACTAAAGCCAATATTGCTAAGTTGGAAAAAGTCTTAAAGGTTCCAGAAGGCTATTTGAGTGAAAATGAAATTTCATCCCTCTATAAGCAGCTGACAGAACCAAACCAAGAGAAAGCCATTACCTATGTTCGTGACTTGGTAGCATCACAGAAAGTTATCAGCATTGCAGAGAAGCGTTCAGAGTATCATGTTTACGAGAAACTTTCTGCAGGTATTGGTGCTTCTGTTTATGGTGACCTGGACTATGACGTGGTTTATTACAATGAAGAGTTGCCACATGATTTTGCCTCTTGGGTTGATGGAAATTCAATGGAACCAACTTATCAAAACGGAGAAGTAGCTCTTATCAGAGAAACAGGCTTCGATTATGATGGGGCAGTTTATGCTGTTGTCTGGGATTCACAGACCTACATCAAGAAAGTCTATCGAGAAGAAGAAGGGCTCCGCTTAGTGTCAATCAATAAGGATTACCCTGATAAGTTTGCGCCATTTGATGAGAATCCACGAGTGATAGGAAAGATTGTCGGTCACTTCATGCCTTTGGAGGACTAACTATGGGCTACTTTGATTATTCACGAGAACCTAAAAGTGATATAGCTTTTGTGGATATGAAATCCTTCTATGCTAGTGTTGAATGTGTAGAGCGTGGACTGCATCCGTTGAAAACCTCTCTTTGTGTCATGAGCAGAGCGGAGAATGCTAATGGATTGATATTAGCTTCCTCGCCTATGTTTAAGAAAGTCTTTGGAAAGAACAACGTCAGCCGTTCCTATGACCTGCCTTTTGATATCAAGACCAGGAAGTTCAACTATTACGTAGCACGTAGGCAAGGTCAGCCAATTACACTTGATTATGTCCGATTCATCGAAGAGTGGGCTAGGATTACTCATATTGTTACACCACGGATGGATTTATACATTGAGAAAAACATGGAAATCCAGCACATCTTTCAAAACTACGCTAGCCCAGATGACATTCTCCCTTATTCTATTGATGAGGGATTTATTGACCTTACATCATCGCTAAAATACTTTGTACCTGATGAGAATATCAGTCGTAAGGACAAGTTGGACATGATAGCTGCTCGGATTCAGCGTGACATTTACCGAAAAACTGGTGTTTACTCAACGGTAGGTATGTCTAATAGCAATCCACTCTTGGCAAAGCTAGCACTAGATAATGAGGCTAAGAAGACACCGACCATGAGGGCTAATTGGTCTTATGAGAATGTAGAGGAGAAGGTCTGGAATATTCCAAATCTGACAGACTTCTGGGGCATAGGAGAGCGTACAGAAAAGCGATTGAATAAACTAGGCATTCACTCTATCAAAGAGCTTGCCAATTTTGATGCTGACTTACTCAAAAAGGAATTTGGAGTAGTGGGTGTGGAGCTTTTTTATCATGCTAACGGTATAGATGAAAGCGACGTTCATAAGCCATACAAACCCAAATCACACGGTCTTGGAAATTCTCAGGTTTTGCCAAGAGATTATTATAGACGGGCGGATATTGAACTTGTCCTTCGGGAAATGGCGGAGCAAGTAGCTATTCGGTTGAGACGAGCTCATAAGAAATGCTGTACGGTGTCAATTTTTATTGGATTTTCAAGGTTTGAAGGTAAGCGACATCTTCAAGCCCAAATGAAAGTAGATCCGACAAATAATACCCGAGTACTGACTGACCATGTTCTTAGTCTTTTCAGGAAGAGGTATGAACTAGGTGCAGTCAGAAGTGTTGCGGTGACTTACTCAAACTTTGTGGATGAGTCATTACAGCTCATTTCACTTTTTGATGATATTGAACAAATTGAGAAAGAAGAAAGGCTCCAAACAGCGATTGATTCTATCCGAGATAAATTTGGCTTTACTTATATTCAGAAGGCTAATTCATTATTGGAAGCCTCACGTAGTGTTGAGAGAAGCAAATTGATTGGAGGTCACTCAGCTGGTGGTTTAGATGGACTAAGATGATTGATAGAAGTTATCTCCCTTTTCAAGCAGCTAGAGATTATCAGGATAGAGGCATGATGAAGTGGATGGGCTTTTTCCTATCCGAACATACCACGTCATTAGACGATGATAGAAATAGGATTGATATGACATCCGATTTAACTGATATGGAGAAGTTAGTCCTGATTGGTCAACTCTACGCTTCGCAACACCAAGGAATGTTCGTCATGAAAGGAAAAAATATTAAGAACACCCACTTTGGAAGAGTGACTGAAATTAGCCCAAAAGAAATTACAATAAAAACAGCTGACAAGTATCAGCTGCTTCAAGTAAAGGATATTTTATCCATCAATATGACGGAGGAGACAGATTTTGAATAGAAAAGAAATTTATGAGGGCAAGTTACAAATGGACTATTTCTCTGATTCTTATCTCAAGTTCGAAGAGGATTTCTATCGCTATTCAGCACTAGGAGAGCCACTGACAACTCTTACTGATGATATTCTCAGGAGCCAAAAGAATTACTTCAAACTCGGCAAACGCCACAGTAAGGACGGACGAGACCACTATTTTTATTTTACAGTTGAGTTCAGTAAGACAGAAGTAGGAGTGAGGAAGTTTGAGTATAAGCAGCATGTGTATCATCAACCTTCTAAGATATCAGAATAATACAACAGGTACGGTATATTTTTGACTATAAATAAGCTATAATAAAGGTATTATAGATGCCAAGGATTATAAGTGGCTCAAAAGAGAGGTTAGTTAATGCAGAACCCAACAGAACTAATGAAAAATTTAAAAAATGATGTGTATTCGTTTGAATTGCTGGCTGACTATCTTGGTTATTCAGTGGGTGAAAACCCAATTGAAGAGTTTGGGGAATGGAAAATATTCTTCACGGATAAGTTGGAAGATAACTCAAAAGGTGTGATGGCAGTAAAGCTTGAGGGTGATTTAACACCATCTTCAAAGACGATAGAGATTCGTCGCTTATTTAAGCAAGTGGAGGAGTTGAAAAAGACCTTTACATTAGATTTCGATACTCAACTTGTCGGATTCATCGGAGAAAATCGAGTTGTTATTTTCCCTACATTCAGTGGAAATAGAGACGTTCGACTAGATATAAATCCAGAAACTGCTGATAAGAGTCTATATATTTCGAATTTCAACTTGTTGAAAAATGAATATATTCAGGTTGAAGAAGACGAGTTTGGCTTCGGGAACTCTATCAAAATACCAGATGGCGTTTTTACGCAACAACTTTCAACCCACTTCTTGTCTGTAGTTTCCTACTATCGAAAAAAACTGTCTGAACTGATTACAGCAACAACATTGAAGAATGAATTGAAAGAGTTAGTTGATTTCAAAGCACGTTTTTATCTTGACAACAATGACTTGGTTAATCTTGTTGAAGATGAAACTTATACGTCAGTGTTGTCAACTGTCGTAGATACAATCATTCTTCGACAGTTGATGAGACGATTTTTAGAAGGATACTATGGAAGTGATGCCTTCAATGTGAATGGTATCGCACTTGGTATCGGAGATGGTACCCTTGATAGTGCAATTAAGAAAATTGTAGAAGCCGAAGCAACTATTCGTGTTGGTGATGAGGATGCATTTAAAAAGCTTAACAAGAAGAAAAGAGTAATCGAACCTCAAAATGAAATTACACTTTTTGATATTTTTGACGATGATGAAGTGCAAGCGACTTCTCAAATTAAGCTTGAAACGGATACGAAGACCCGACTCAAAGAAATCAATAATAGAGCAACAGAGCAATTTCGTTCTGTCTATGATGGGGACTTGTTTGCTGGAAGTGTTGGACTAGTGGCAGACAGTATTGAAGCAAAATTATCCCAAGAATATACTGAGTTTTGGACTAAACTATGGTTAGATACAAATGCACAGGAATATTCTTTCCGTTTTGAAGACCTTCCACCAAATGCTATTGAAAAGCAATACGAAAATTCAATGAGTCAGAATGTCCAAATTCGGATTGAGGAAGGAAATAAACCAGTTGTCTATTATGGTGAAGATGTCGTTGAACAAAAGAATAAAGGTGCCTACTATACGGATGAACGTTTTGTCTCCTACATGGTAAAGAGAACAGTTGAAGTAGAATTTGAGAAACGTTTCAATGCGATAAAAAAATCAATTAGTGCTTCAGACATCGAACAGAAAATTGAGCAAGCTGTTAAGCATTTATTGGATATGAAAGTTGCTGACTTGTCATCTGGAGGCGGTTCGTTCTTACGAGGAGCATTCTTGCTTTTAGCTAGTAAGCATAGCTTATTGACGACTCTCAATCTGCCATCCAGCATTAAAGAAAAATATCCATTTTTCAGAAATGATGATGAATCAATCTATCAATGGGAAAAACATATTCTTGAAAATATGATTTATGGTGTAGACATCGACTATAAAGCAGTTATCATCTCAAGTTTAACGTTGACCTTATCATCCATTGAACATAGACCAAAGGAAGTGAAACTCCCTTCTCTAATTGGACGTAATCTCATTCACCAAAACTCTTTAATAAATTCTGTTCCATATTTTAAGCGTGAAGAAATTTACGCAGATTACCAAGAAGAGATTAAGGAGCTGCGTCAACTAAAACTTTCAGGTTCAGATAAGTATAAAGAAAAACGCCAAAAGTTGCAGAGCGAAATGCTGCAATATTTGCCAGAGGATATCAGACTCGAAAGTACATTTCTGCACATTGAAGCTATTGAAATCAATCTTCCAGAGATTTTCTTTGATGAAGAAGGTGCCTTGAAAAAAGATGCGGGATTTGATGTCGTCATCGGGAATCCACCTTGGGAAATTTGGAAGCCTAACTCAGATGAGTTTTTCTCTCAATATGATGTTAACTATTTAGCATTAAAAACAGCTAAGAAGAAAAAAGAGCGTCAGCTTGAACTGATGGAAGAATTTTCTCGGATTAAGGGGAAATGGGATGAAGAACAAAATAGAATTGAGTTAGGTTCAAACTATTTCAAAGATACTCTGAATTACGCCTATCAAGTGTGGGAAGTTGAAGGAAGAAAAACAAGTAGTGATATTAACTTGTACAAGCTTTCAGTAGAGCGATTTCTACAACTTTTGAAAGCAGAACAACGCTTATCATTGATAGTTCCAGATAACCTAGTAACTGATTTAGGTGCAACTGGATTGCGACATCTTATCTTTGATAACTATGAGTTAGAAGAATTCCTATCCTTTGAGAATCGTAAGAAAATCTTCCCATCGGTGGATAGTAGGTATAAATTTGCAGTCGTCACTGTTAAAAAAGCTCTAGGGCAAAGTGACAGCTTCAAGGCATTCTTTTATCAACAGGAACTTGATAGCTTAAATGATGAAAATCAGAAATTAACCTATCAACTGAGCATGGTGAAAGATTCAGAGCCAGAAAAATACTCCTTATTTGAACCACGTAGTCAAAAAGAATTCAATCTTTACCAGAAAATCAAGCTTAAGTTTCCACCGTTACGTGAAACGAACCTCATCAATTTAGGAAACGATTTTCATAAAACCAATGACTCTCAACTATTTATGAATGTGGAAGACGGTGACTATCCTTTATACGAGGGAAAAATGATGCATCAGTTTCAACTGCTTAGTGAACCAGTAGAAGGTGTTTCAGAATCAGATGTTATCAGAAAAACAGGTGGGGATTATGAGCACTTCCGTATTGCTATTCGAGCGATAGCAAGCTCAACAAACCAAAGGTCCCTAATTTCAACGTTGTTACCTAAAAACACTACAGCGGCTCACAGTCTTTGGGTTCAAAGAGATGTTTCAGATACTGAAATTTCTGAACAACTATTTATTCTTGGAATTCTAAATTCTTATGTAGTTGATTACATTCTGAAAAAATTGGTGAATACGAACATTAGTCAAACTTACCTTAAACAGCTACCTCTTCCTACGATAGAGAAGGTAGGACAGGCAAAAGATATTATACAGATTGTTAAGTTCTTGTTATTGGAAAACGGAGACTTGTATAATGAACTTGATTCTCTTATACCAGGGGATAGCTTCAAAGATGTCTCACATGATGATTTAGTTGCAGAATTGAATGCACGTGTCATGCTTGCCTTTGACTTAACACGAGAGGAAGTGCTGGACATGATGAAAAGCTTTGAAACAGCAAACCATAAAGAGTTTGTTGAAGAAGAAACACAACGTATTATTAACGTATATGACAGGATTAAATTAGATGGTAGATAAAAAAGAACTTGAAAGTCAGATATTTCAGAGAAAGGTTATCGACAACAGACAGGTTTTGATGACCGATACTGTGAGATTCCTGATTTCAGAAGATAGTACCCGAACATTGCGATTAGCAGTAGGTTATTTCTATATTTCAGGGTTATTGCTGATTAAAGATGAGTTCACCAAGTTTATGATGGAACACAACGGTTCCGTTCAAGTCATGATGGGGAACCAAACAAATCAGGAAACGGTAGATATTCTTAGTGCTAAGTCTAGCAAAGAATATTTGGAAGAATTACCTAGCTTGATGAGTGATGATATTGATGGTATTTTGGAAGAAGAGGACTTTCTAAAATTGGTACGTCAATGGATTAACGAAGGCCGTATTGAAGTAAAAGTATATACGGGAGAAGCGAATTACTTCCATGCAAAGTCTTATCTTTTTTCTCAGTCGTTTTCAAGCAGTCAAGGGAAAGCTGTTGTCGGTTCATCAAACTTCTCCAAAAATGGACTGGAAGGAAATACCGAACTAAACGTCTTTGGTCAAGATAATTATTTTGCCTTGAATGATTGGTATTCTGAAATATGGGAGTCTGATGAAGTTGAAAGCTTTTCTGCGGAACTTATTGAAATCGTTAAAGGTAAATTTCCAAATTGGCAAACAGGAGAACCGTATAAAACAGTACAAGAAACTTATTATGATTTTGCTCAAATTTATGGTAAGCCCTATGCTGAACTCGATGAAAATAGTGACTGGATAGAGCATCTTTATCCGCATCAAAGAATTGGTGTTATCGATATTTGGGATAAATTGAATACCTATGGTACAGCGATATTGGCAGATGGTGTTGGACTTGGTAAGACAAGGACGACCGCAGGAATTGTGAAGACTAGTCTGGACAAGAATCCTGGACTACGAATACTAATAATTGCTGATAATAAGTTAAAAGTTCAGTGGACAGAGGAATTGGCTATTTTAGGAATTGATTCTTCTAAATTCCAATACCTATCTCGGGAAAAATTTGCCTTATCTAACGGTAAGGAATTAGAACAGATGGCTCAGTTATTTGATTTGGTTATTGTTGATGAGGCACACTTGGGCTTCAAAAACAGAGGAACTAGAGCCTATCGCAATCTTCAAATTGTTGACCAACATGCTATCTCTCTTGGAAAAAAAATAAAAGGTCTTATGCTGACCGCTACTCCATGGAATAATAGCCGTAAAGATGTCTTGAACTTAGGTAGCCTGTTTCTAGATATTGATTCAATTCCATCAAACCGTCACTATCAACAATATTTCCTTTTTGGAAATAACCAACGAGTAATCAATAAATTAGTTAGTGATGATGTAGCATTTAACGAATTTTGGGAAGATTTATTCCTACAAAGAACTCGTAAAACTTATGGCGGGCAGAATGTATCATTTGCACAGCGACAATTTCCAACAGTTGAGATTCCTTATGAACCACGTAAAAATCGAATTTTCGTTGACAACTTTGAAAGAATTTCAAATCTAAAATTTCCATATATGGATGCTATTCGGTATATCAATCCTGAACGGAATGATATGAGTGGAGACCGATTGAAACTTATGTTGTTAAAACGTGCTGATTCAAGCTGGCGTTCATACCTTGTCTCTTTAGAAGGTATCAAGGAAAAGAACAGAGTACTGCTAGAGGATTTAGATAGAGTCAAAAACTCGTCGAATCCAACGAGTGAGTTTAAAATGATGCTATCAAGGCGCTATAACTTGGATGATTATCTCTCTAAACAAATTGGGTTATTGACTGCTGATGTAAGTTTAGAAGACTTTGAAGATGAGACTCTATTATCTCAGTATCAGCTTGATTCTAAGATAAAGAAGAGACGTTACTTTGAGAAAATCAGTAATCAAATAGATAGTATTAAGCCAAACACTGCAAAAGCGACTATTAAACAGATGCATGCTGATGCTATTCAAGATGATGAAGTTCTAGAGCAGCTGATTACAGAATTAAAAGAAGCTTATTCACTTGTAGACGAGAAATTTACAAAAGTCGAAGAGAATATCGTTAAAGAGCTCGAACAAGGACGCAAAGTTATTCTCATCTCCCAATTTGCTGATACTGCTAAGTATTATTATGAAAACTTATTATCTAGTAATAATATTTTGTCTGACAACCTTGGACTTATTACAGGTAATGATGAAGACAATAGAATTGGTGAATATCCAGAAACAAAGAAAGAGATACTAGATAGATTTTCTCCTTTATCAAAAAATCGAAAAGATATCTTTGGAACTGTTAAGGAGATAAATTTACTAGTTGGCACGGATACTATCTCTACAGGGCAAAACCTTCAAGATGCTGTAGTACTGATGAATTTGGATTTACCATATAATCCGATGGTGTTGGAACAGCGTATAGGGCGTATTGACAGACCACGGCAAGACTCTTCTGTAAATAATATTTTTGTCTATACGTTCCCAGTATATGAAGCAATTGATGTAGAGTTACAGATGTCAGAGCGCCTTGGAAAGAAAATGGCAGGAGTAATGTCTGATACTGAATTTGATGATATTGTTTTGCCAGAATATACCTCCTATCTTGAAGACGTAAAAAGAGATAAAGGTAAAGCTGTCCAAACGATGCTCGATAGGACTGTAGAAAAGACAATCTATAATCAAGGCACTGTTTCAGAAAAACATTCTACTGATTATAAAGAAGCTAATAAGCGACTTTATGATACGAAAAACTCAGCGATAAAGCGTACCGAGAAGCCAGTATATCCAAAATACAGCTTTTCTAAGAACAATAGTTCTCACACTATTGTAGTAGCTCGTATCAATTATAAGGATGCAAATGGAGCCGCGATCTCTACTGAAGAGAGGATTTTTGATACAAGTGAACTCTCTAACTCTGACATAACTAATGCAGAAAGCCACCTTAGACAATCAAAAATCGGAGGTATAAGTTCAACAGCAGAGTTGTCAAAAGAAAAATCAGAAATTCTTCTGGGCAATGAACTAGAAAAATTGGAGAAGTATAAGCAAAAGTTAGTTGATAATTTCAATCAATCAGTTGATACTGCGGAATCAAATCTTCAGTCTCTACAAAATAAGACCGCTGAGAAAGCAGCATTAGAGATTGGTAATTCTGTAAAAGATATAAAAAATAGAAGTTTAATAATGAGCAAGCTTCAAGAGGCAGGGTTAGTGCCAAAAGATGTGAGCAAGATTGCAAATGTAATCCGTATGGTGGATGAAGAGAGTGAGCTGTTCCAATATGTTAAAGAGATAGCAGCAAACGTTGATAGATTTTGGCTTGACTTTACTGATTATGCGGAGCTATTCGATTTTTCAAGATTGGAAAATTCTGTAGGTGCTAAGGTGAAACGAGCATCAAATAGAAAAGCTAATATTGAAAAAACAGAAATAGAAGTTATTATTGGAAATATTGTATTTTCCTAACCAATAACTTTCCTAAAAATCATCATTTTTCTGAAACACATAAATGACAGTAGAAAATATGCTGTCATTTTTTGCTTTCCAGAAACTAAAAAACTTCCCTTGGAATAATCCAAGAGAAGCTGTAAGTCGTTATAAGTTTTTACAACTACTTGTATAAGTTGTGGTAAATTTTTGGTAAGTTGTACCAATTACTCTCTAGAAACGTTGATATGACAACGTTTCTGAGACGTCTTATTTCATCGTTGGGAAGAGTAGGACATCGCGGATGGTTGTCGTATCAGTGAGGAGCATTACTAGACGGTCAATACCGATACCAAGTCCACCTGTTGGTGGCATCCCATATTCAAGGGCTTCGACATAATCATAGTCAATGCCAGTCGCTTCATCATCCCCTAGCTCTTTAGCGGCAGCTTGAGCTTTGAAGCGCTCTAGCTGGTCGATTGGGTCATTGAGCTCTGTAAAGGCGTTACCGTATTCTTTTGTCATGATAAAGAGCTCAAAGCGGTCTGTAAAGCGAGGATCATCTGCATTTTTCTTAGCCAGTGGTGAGACTTCTACAGGATGCCCGTAGATAAAGGTTGGCTGAATGAGTGTTTCTTCGACAAATGCTTCAAAGAACGCGTTGATGATATGTCCGACAGACGTAAAGTGCTTCTCAACTGGGACACCTTTATCCTCAGCGATAGCCTTAGCGTCTTCAAGAGATATATTCTCCCAGAAATCAACGCCTGTCACATTCTTAATAGCATCTATCATATGGATACGTTTGAAAGGTTGGTTAATAGCAATCTCTGTATCACGGTAGATGACAGGCTTATCACCTTTAACCGCTTTTGCAGCATGCTGGATAATACCTTCTGTAAGGTCCATGATGTCTTTAAAATCAGCATACGCTTGGTAGGCTTCGATAGTGGTAAACTCAGGATTGTGTGTAGCGTCCATTCCTTCGTTACGGAAGATACGTCCAATCTCATAGACACGCTCCATACCACCGACGATGAGGCGTTTGAGGTGCAATTCTGTGGCGATACGAAGTACCATGTCCATATCTTGAGCATTATGATGGGTAATGAATGGACGTGCCGCAGCTCCCCCAGCCTCATTGTGAAGGACAGGGGTTTCAACTTCTAAAAATCCGAGACCATCAAGGTAGCGACGGATTTCTGAGATGATTTTTGAGCGTGTGACAAAACGCTCAAAGCTATCACGATTTGAGATGAGATCAAGATGACGTTTGCGATAAATAGTCTCAATATCTGATAAACCGTGGAATTTTTCAGGAAGTGGGCGAAGAGCTTTTGAGAGATGCGTGATGTGTGTAGCTTTGATAGACAATTCCCCCATATCAGTACGCATGATTTCCCCTTCGACGCCTAAAAAGTCTCCGAGGTCAGCTTTTTTGAAGATGTCGTAGTTGTCTTCGCCAATAGCATCTTTTCGCACGTAGATTTGGATTTGGCCATCACGGTCTTGAAGGTGAGCAAAGCCAACCTTACCTTTACCACGTTTGGTCATCAAGCGCCCAGCGATAATAGCGGTTTGGTTAATGTCGTGTAATTCTTCTTTGGTCTTGTCAGCATACTTGTCTTTTAGCTCTTGAGATGTTGCGGTACGCTCAAAGCGTTTACCAAAAGGGTCGATCCCTTTTTCTTCAAGAGCCACCATTTTTTCACGACGAACAATTTGCTGATCGTTTAGTTCAGTTTTATGTTGGTTTGACATAATTTCCTCCACGTAGTTAGTCTTGGTTATTATACCATAAAAGTGTTAAGACTTCACCTATATTTTGAGCTTTCTTAATGATAAGACTAGGCATTTTCTCATTTTCTGCAATAAGGGAGATATTGACATAATTTTCTAAAAAAGGTATAATAAACTGATTACAGAAAGGACCTAGTTATGATTACTTCCATCGTATTTGATGTTGATGATACTATTTATGACCAAGAAGCGCCTTATCGTATGGCTATCGAAAAATGCTTTCCTGATTTTGATATGGCACTCATCAATCAAGCTTATATTCGTTTTCGTCATTATTCAGATGTTGGTTTTCCACGTGTGATGGCAGGGGAGTGGACGACTGAGTATTTTCGCTTTTGGAGATGTCGTGAAACCTTGTTGGAGTTTGGCTATCGTGAGATTGATCAAGCCACAGGACAGCATTTTCAAGAGGTGTACGAAAGAGAGCTTGACAATATCACTATGCTTGATGAGATGCGCATGACACTTGATTTTCTTAAGTCAAAAAAGGTGCCGATGGGTGTTATCACGAACGGTCCAACTGAACACCAACTTAAAAAAGTCAAAAAATTGGGCTTATATGACTATATCGATCCTAAGCGCGTGCTGGTCAGTCAGGCGACAGGCTTTCAAAAACCTGAAAAAGAAATCTTCAATCTAGCAGCCAAGCAGTTTGATATGGACCCTCAGACGACGCTTTATGTCGGTGATTCTTATGATAATGATATTGTCGGTGCTTTTAATAGCGGCTGGCATTCGATGTGGTTTAACCATAGAGGGCGTGAGCTACGAGCGGGAATTAAGCCCGTCTATGATATTGAGATTGATAATTTTGAGCAATTATACGGTGCGGTTAAGGTGCTTTTTGACCTTCCTACCAATAAATTTATCTTTGATGTCAATGATAAGAAAAATCCCATCTTAGAGCTAGGTATTAACAACGGTCTGATGATGGCAGCAGAGCGTTTGCTTGAGAGCAATATGAGTGTGGATAAGGTTGTTATTTTACTGCGGCTTAATAAACAGCAAGAGAAGATTTTACGTCTTAAATATAGTCGTATGTCATAAAAAAGAAGAAGTTCCTAGGAGCTTCTTCTTTTTTATGAGCGAACAGCCAGACTAACATTTTCAACCGCTTCAAGATAGGACTTGTCATTCCAAGATAAGCAATCGTAGTGTTTATGGTCCGTGGTTTCAAGTATAGTAAGGCTAGCATTGTCTAGACCACCGACTTGGCGTAATTCGCCAATACGATAGCCAAGTAAAGAACGTATAGAAGCAGTGAGATTGGCACCGTGTCCCACAATAAGGACATTTTCATAGGGTGTATCTGCCAGCGATTGGACGAATTGGCGGACACGCTTGGTTGTGTCATAAGGGGTTTCTGCTTCGAAATACCCAGCATGAAAGGCAGCTAGATTGTGACGAAAAGCAAGCATTTCACGGGGATAAATAGCTGTAATCACAGCTATTTTTTGACCTTCTAGCTTTCCTAGTGCCCATTCCCGCAGAGCTTTAGTAGTTGTTAGTGGTGAGAGGTAGTTATTTTCTGCCATGATGATTTGAGCACTTGTATAAGCACGCTTTAGATCACTAGAAAAGACCGCATCAAAGTGTGTATCTTTTAAAAATTGACCTAAGGCGATGAGTTCTTCTTTTGCCTCATAGAGAAGAGGTGAATCTCCCCCAGCTCCTTGAAAACGTCCTTCTAAGTTCCATTGTGTTTTTCCGTGTCTCACAAAGTAGAGTTTCATAAATCATCTCCTTTTATCCTTAATTGTCTTGTAAATCAGCAAATTCAGCTTGAACAAAATCAGCTAACAGACTAGCTTTAATCCCAATAGAGCGCCCTATCTCTCCTGCTGAGACGATGATATAGTCTTTTTGAAGTGCTTGGTTGTCGATATAGATGGGAAAGGCGTGCCTTTGACGAATCCCAACAGGATTGTTAGCCCCGTGGATGTAGCCTGTTGTTTTTTGAAGGTCTTTTTGAGGAATCATTGTGACCTTTTTATTACCAGAAACTTTGGCAAGCTTTTTCTCAGAGAGATGTTCTGTGATAGGGACGATACCAATGATAGGGCCTGTCTTATCCCCTGATAGGGCTAAGGTCTTATAGATATCTTCTTTTTGGATATGCTCAGGCAAGTCTCCTTCTAAGGCATTAAGACTAAGACTGTCATGGGTGATATTAGCCTTGTCTAAAATTTGGTCAACCAAGGTTTTTTTAAGTTTATGACGTTTTGACATGATAGAATCCTTTCCTTACTAATGAGTGTAAAAACAGCGCGTTCCTAAAAGGAGCACGCTTACTTTTTACGAGAGATTTTACCAAAGAGTGCTTCGTAGGTTTTCTTTTGGTCTTGAGTCACTGCGATTTGATTGAGATCTAGGACATTATTAAAACCAGGAAGGACGCCTTGAGACGTATATTGGTGAAGATGATAGGCAAGATCTGTATTTGGCGCTGCCTCATAATAGCCAGAATCACTACCATAAGTTGGAATCCAAATAGCATCAAAGCCATCTACTGAGATATCTTGCTCACTCATAAAGTAGGTTCCGATATAGATACCGACCTTTTTAGCACCTAACTTTTTGAGCTCATCTAGGAATGCCTGTACCCCCTTATTCATGTCAGACATGGTTTCTTCCTCTACATCAACCCAGTAAAACGTAGGCTTGTAGGGAGCTGCATTTTCGTAAAAAGTTTTAGCTTCAGCCCTCATTTCTTTTTCACTTTTTCCAAGTGCATAGCTGTAAACGGCAACAGGAACGTCACGTTTTTGAAATTCGGTAATATGTTGTTTGTATGCTTTATCGATGCCAGTGGTGTAGGCGGCATTATTGGTACTTGTGATTTGTGAGCCACCATATACTCTGACGATAGCCCCAGAGATGTTATTAGATAAGGTATCATAGTCAATCTCACTGGGACGTTGCCATCCAGAGACATCAATAATGGGTTTTAGAATAAATTCGTCTTGTTCAGTGGTGCTGCTAGATGTTTTACTAGTGCTACTAGAGATAGTAGGGATTGTTTTTGACGCGGCTTCGAGTTGTTTTTGATAAGAGCGCTCCATCAACAAGCGGCTCATTAGCAGAAGTCCACACAAAATACCTAGAAAGACATAGACCACAATAGGCTTAATTCTTCTTCTCATTTGATTTTATTCTACCGTAAAATGCCTAAAATAGCAATGTTTACAACTTATAAGCCTTGTTTTTAGGCTATTTTTTGTTAAAAATAGCTTTTTTCCTATGTAATAATCGTTTTTAGCCACATATATGATATTATTATGAGATTATCTATCAATAAGGTACTTACTTTTTGAAAAGAAAACGTTTTCTTTACTGTTTTAAGCTGTTTTAAGGTATAATGGTGGTATGACAAATAGACATTCTCTAGATGCTTTGACACGCATTGCTTTATTATCAAGCTTGTGTGTAGTCTTACGTTATGCCTTTGCTGCTTTTCCCAATATCAAGCCTATCACAGCTCTTTTTTTGATTTGTTGTGTTGTCCTCAACTTTTCAGAAGGGCTTTTGATTATGACGATTAGCATGTTGGTCTCTTCGTTTTTATTTGGCTTTGGTCCTTGGGTCATTTGGCAAATTATATCATTTACAGTGATTATGCTTTTGTGGCGCTATCTGTTGTATCCTATCACAAAGAGCCTGCTCTTATCAGATAAGTTTTTACTCTTTTTACAGGCCTTTATAGCAGGTTTGTTGAGTATCTTATATGGGATGACTAGCGATACGATTTATGCCTTTATCTACCAAATTCCTTGGTGGACCTATGTCTTGGCTGGAGCGAGTTTTAATTTGCTTCATGCCGTTTCCACAGCTATTTTTTATAGCTTATTGATGCCGATTTTAAAGGAGGTTTTTAGCAAATGAAACGCTATGCTAAATATATTTTTCTAACACTATTGTCTGTTGTATTGGTGGCTTGTTCCAATACAACAACTACTAACACATCTCAATCGAGTGAGCAAGCGGGAAAAGTAGAGCTTGTGGTTAAAGAAGATAGTAACACTTTAGATGAGACAGTGACCTTTTCAGACGGTGAGACTGTTCTTGATGTCTTAAAAGACAATTACAAAGTTGAAGAAAAGAGTGGTTTTATTACAGCTATTGATGGTATTAGCCAAGATGAGGCGGCCGGCAAATACTGGATGTTTAAGGTCAATGACAAGGTAGCTGATAAAGCAGCTAATCAAATCAAAGTCAAAGACGGAGACAAGATAGAGTTTTATCAAGAAGTTTATAGTAATTAAAAAGAAGCCTAAGGGCTTCTTTTTAATAGCTTTTAGATAGCTTGACTGTAGGCAATGATGGTATCAACTGTATCACTTAAAAAGGCAATGGTGTCACGTAGTGGTTTATCAGTAGAGATGTCAGCTCCGATAATTTTAGCGGTTTCAAGAGGTGTTTTACTACCACCAGATTTTAGAAAATCAAGCCAAGCCTTAGCCCCATCAGGGTTTTGTTTGAGATTAAGGTAACCAGCTGTGGCGATAACTAAACCAGCTGAGTAAGTATAACTATATAACCCCATGTAATAGTGGCTTTGGCGCATCCAAGTAAGAGCAGCGTCATCATCAATGACAAGCGCATCTCCCCAGAAATCAGTTAAAACGTCTTTCATGATAGCATTTAGCTGCTCAGCACCAAAGGTTCCTCCTTCTTCGATGAGTGTATAAACGCGACGTTGAAAGGCAGCTTCAAGTAAATGCGTGATAAAGTTATGGAAATAAGTGTCCGTCAAACGATGGGCAAGCGCAAAGCGTTTTTGGCGAGGTGTATCAAACATATGCTCTAAATAATCGCTTAACAGTAACTCATTGAAGGTAGAAGGGGCTTCGACATAGTAAGTGGACATATGAGTATTAAAGATGCTTTGGTGATTGTCTGAAAAGATGAATTGACCAGAATGTCCAATTTCATGAATCAGTGTGTAAACATCACTCATACGACCTGTCCAGCTCATCAGCACATAAGGATGCACTTTGTACGGGTCAGCTGCATAGCCTCCAGAGTCTTTATTGGCATTGGCAGCAAAGTCAACCCAGCGCTCCCTTTGGTAGCGCTCGACTTCTTGACTATATTCTGGGCCAAGGCTTGAGACGGATTTCATGACTAAATCATAAGCTTCCTCGATAGTGACTTGAGGATTGAGCTCTGGGTCGATGTCAAGTTTCCAATCGGCAAAGGTCATCTTGTCAATCTGATTGACACTAGCGACGTGTTTGATAAATTTCCTAGCGACTGGGGCAAATTCTGTCATAATAAGGTCAATCTGACGATCAAAGAAGCTCCGATCAACTTCTTGTTCTGCTAGTAAGTAATCAAATACGGAATCATAACCATAGAGGTCGGCAAGGACTTTTTCTGACTTGACCTTGGCTAGATAAGCACTAGCTGCTGCGTGTTGATGCTGTCTTAAACCAGCTGAAAAAGAGCGAAAAGCTTTTTCTCTGACTAGCTTATCATCATGATTTTGGTAGAAATTTTCATAGGTGACAAAAGAATTGGGATATGTTTTGCTATTAGCCTCAAAGTCCTCCATATGAAAGTCTCCAGCACGCATCTTGGTGTAGATGTCATAAGGAGCGCTTAGGACGTCACGTAGGTTTGTTAGGGCTTTTTCGACCTTAGGATCAAGGCTGTGTTTTTTACGAATCTTAGCCAAACGAATCTCTGCGCTAAAGTGAGGGTTAGCCTCTAGACTATCTAAGATACTGTCATCAGCTTGAGAGAGGGCTGTGGTAAAAAAGCTAAGGTCGCTACTGGCTTTGGTCATGAAGTTACTGCCTGCTTGTGCGATTTGGGCAAATTCTTGATTGCTAAAATCCGTCGTTTGAGGCATAAAAGCGTAGGTGTCGATATGACTCATCTGGATATAAATTTGCTCAAGTTCTAATAAAGCTGCTGTAAAATCATCGACGGTATGGAGGTTGTGCTGATAATTGCGTTTGAATTGGTCAATGTCCTCTTTAGCCTTTTCAATGGCTAAGAGAAAGTCTTCTCTATCCTTGTAGAGGGCCGATAAATCCCAGAGTTCATGCTCGGGAAAGCTAGAGCGTTCTTTAAGTTCCATAAAAGTCTCCTTACCTTATATGATAATAGTGTACTAGCCTAGTATAGCATAAAATCAAGAAATACAGGGAAAAAGACAGCAACTGTCAGAATATTTGTAAAAATAGGAGAGCTTTTTCAGAAAATGAGTTTACTTTTAGCCTTAAAAAGAGTATCATAGAAGCTATATAAGTCTCTGTTATGAAGCAGTGGACCAGCTCATGAGAGGAAGTGAAATCTGTGACCATCAAAAAACTAGAGAGCAGTAGCAGTAAAGGGCATATCACCGAGGAGGTGGCAATTTTAAAAGAGCTTTTGGACGAGACTACACAGCAGTTAGTCGGGGAGAGCGCTTTTGCCACCATTCAACAATTAGTGGCGCTATCAGCATCTGATCAGTATGTCGAACTAGAGAAGTTGGTGGCTACCTTAAGTAACGAAGATATGGTTATTGTAGCACGCTATTTCTCTATTTTGCCATTATTGATCAATATCTCAGAGGATGTCGATCTTGCTTATAAGGTCAATTATGCTAATAATACACAGCTAGATTATCTAGGTAAGCTATCAACGACTATTGATACGGTGAGTCGTAAAGAAGATGCTAAAGCGATTTTAGAAAATGTCAATGTTGTGCCTGTTTTGACAGCGCATCCGACACAGGTTCAACGTAAGACAGTCTTAGAGTTGACGACAAAAATCCATAATTTATTACGTAAATATCGTGACGTTGAGGCGGGTATTGTCAATAAAGATAAGTGGTTAGAGGAACTTCGCAGTTACGTTGAGATTATTATGCAGACGGATATTATTCGTGAGCGTAAACTCAAGGTCAAAAATGAAATCACAAATGTCATGGAATACTACAATGTTTCCTTGATTAAGGCGATTACAAAATTAACCAGTCAGTATAAACATTTGGCTACAAGCTATGGCATTGAGCTTGATAATCCCAAGCCAATCACTATGGGGATGTGGATTGGTGGTGACCGCGATGGCAATCCTTACGTGACAGCTGATACCCTTAAGATGTCAGCCACAGTTCAAAGTGAGGTGATCTTAAACTACTACATTGAAAAGTTGACAGAGCTGTATCGCACGTTTTCATTGTCCACTACTTTGGCTAAAACCACGCCAGAGCTAAGAGCGCTAGCAGAGCAATCTAGTGATACTTCTATTTATCGTGAGCACGAGCCTTATCGAAAAGCCTTTAATTATATCCAATCTAAGGTTATCCAGACCTTGATTGACCTAAAAACGGATGGTCTGCCTAAGCGTACCAGTAGTCTTAATGACGTCTATACAAGCACAACCAATGCTAGTGTTGTTGCCCGCTATATCCAAGGCAAAGTGGTAGATGTCGCCTCTGAAATTACTAAGGAAAATGCACCGAGCTATGCCACGGCTAAAGCGTTTAAGGACGATCTGCTGATTGTTAAGGAATCATTGGAGCTAAATGGTGAGCATGCTTTGATAAAAGGTGATTTTGAAGAGCTACTTCAAGCTGTTGATGTCTTTGGATTTTATCTCGCTAGTATTGATATGCGTCAAGACTCTAGCGTACATGAAGCTTGTGTTGCTGAACTATTAAAATCGGCTAATATTGTGGATAATTATAGTGATTTATCCGAAGAAGAAAAGTGTCAGGTACTTTTGACAGAATTGTTAGAAGACCCTAGACCACTGTCATCGACTCATGCGCCTAAGTCAGAGTTGTTGGAAAAAGAATTAGCGATTTTTAAAGCGGCTAGAGAACTAAAAGACCGTCTAGGTGATGATGTCATCAAGCAGCATATTATTTCACACACAGAAAGTGTGTCTGATATGTTTGAGTTGGCTATTATGTTAAAAGAAGTCGGTTTGGTGGATAAAGATTCTTCTCGCATTCAGATTGTTCCTCTGTTTGAAACCATTGAGGATTTGGACAATTCTAGGCTTATCATGACTCGGTATCTTGGTTATGATATTGTTCAAAAATGGATTAAAGCCAATAACCAGTATCAAGAAATTATGCTTGGTTATTCTGATTCTAATAAAGACGGCGGTTATTTGGCATCTGGCTGGACACTTTATAAAGCTCAAAATGATCTAACTAAGATTGGTGAGACTTATGGTGTTAATATCACCTTCTTTCATGGACGTGGTGGAACAGTTGGACGTGGTGGAGGTCCATCTTATGAAGCGATTACCTCTCAGCCCTTTGGCTCCATTAAAGATCGCATTCGCTTGACAGAGCAAGGTGAGATTATCGAAAATAAATACGGTAATAAAGATGCCGCTTACTATAATCTTGAAATGTTGATTTCAGCGTCTATTAACCGTATGGTCACACAACTGTTGACCAATCCTGATGAACTAGAGGATTTTCGTAAGGTTATGGATAGTATCGTCGAAGATAGCAATAAAATCTATCGTGACCTTGTCTTTGGTAACCCACATTTTTATGATTACTTCTTTGAAGCTAGTCCTATCAAAGAAGTCTCTAGTCTTAATATCGGCTCTCGTCCAGCAGCACGTAAGACCATTACCGAGATTTCTGGCTTGCGTGCCATTCCATGGGTCTTTTCATGGTCGCAAAACCGTATTATGTTCCCAGGTTGGTACGGTGTTGGATCAGCTTTCAAGCATTTTATTGACCAAGACCCTAGCCATTTAGCCAAATTGCAACATATGTATAAGACGTGGCCTTTCTTTAATTCTCTATTGTCCAATGTAGATATGGTCTTATCAAAGTCTAACATGAATATCGCCTTTCAATATGCACAATTAGCAAAAGAAGAGGCAACTAGAGATGTCTTTAATATTATCTTAGATGAGTGGCAATTAACAAAGAATATGATTTTGGCTATCGAAGATCATGATGAACTCTTAGTTGAGACTCCTAGCTTGCGTGCTAGTCTTGATTATCGACTGCCTTACTTTAATGTCTTGAATTATGTCCAAATTGAGCTAATTAAGCGTCTGCGTAATGACCAGTTGGATGAGGATTACGAAAAACTCATTCATATCACTATCAATGGTATTGCCACAGGGCTCCGTAATTCAGGTTAGTCAAGGGTCGCAACAGCTGTTGCGACTTTTTACGTTGTCTTTGTCCTTTTACAAGATTTTGTAAAGATGATATAATGAAACCAATAATTTTTTGAACAAACGAGGCTTTTATGAAAATCGATAAACGGCATTTGCTGAATTATTCTATCCTCATTCCTTATCTGATTTTATCCGTTTTAGGATTGATTATCATCTACTCAACGACAAGTGCCACCTTAGTAAGTAATGGGCTTAACCCTTTTCGCTCAGTGCTAAATCAAGGTATGTTTTGGGCAGTCAGTCTTATTGGGATTACCTTTATTTATAAGCTAAGGTTGACCTTTTTAAAAAAGAGACGTGTTCTTTTAGCAGCGGTTTACTTTGAGATGTTTTTGCTCTTTATTGCACGCTTTTTTACACAGACCGTAAATGGAGCTCACGGCTGGATTGTCATTGGTCCGATTAGCTTTCAGCCAGCAGAGTACCTAAAGATTATTATCGTCTGGTTTTTAGCTTTTACCTTTGCTAATAAAGAAAAAATGATAGCGACTTATGATTATCAAGCTCTGACTAAGCGGCGTTGGCTACCAAGACAAGTCTCAGACCTCAATGATTGGCGTTTTTACTGCCTTATTCTTGTTGGGATGGTAGCTATTCAACCTGACTTAGGAAATGCAGCGATCATTGTTTTGACAGGGGTTATCATGTTTTCAGTCAGTGGTATTGGCTATCGCTGGTTTTCTGGATTATTAGCCACTATTGTGACCGTATCAGCAGCCTTTTTGGGTTTGATTGCTGTGGTGGGGGTCGATACTATGGCCAAGGTACCTGTCTTTGGTTATGTCGCAAAGCGTTTTAGAGCCTTTTACAATCCCTTTACAGACTTGACAGATTCAGGACATCAGCTTGCCAATTCCTACTATGCGATGAGTAATGGTGGCTGGTTTGGGCTTGGTTTGGGAAATTCTATTGAAAAGCGTGGCTACCTTCCTGAAGCGACGACAGACTTTGTCTTTTCGATTGTTATAGAGGAGTTAGGACTCATTGGTGCATCGCTTATTTTAGCACTTGTTTTCTTTTTAATTTTACGTATTTTACACGTCGGTATTAAAGCCAAGGATTCTTTTAATGCAATGATGGCTCTTGGGATTGGCGGGATGCTTTTGATGCAAGTGTTTGTCAATATTGGTGGTATCTCAGGCTTAATCCCCTCAACAGGGGTCACCTTTCCTTTCTTATCTCAAGGGGGAAATAGTTTATTAGTCTTATCAGTAGCTGTGGGTATTGTCTTAAATATCGATGCTAGTGAGCGCCGTGAAAGCTTATTTAAAGAAGCACGTGAAGAAGTAGCTAACCAAGAAGAACGAGATGATGATAAAATCATCACTCTCCATTCCTGATAAAGACCCCCTTAGGGGTTCTTTTTGTTAGATTCTATCTTTAGAAGCAGTAATTTTTTGAAAAAGCGGGGGTTAAGGCTTGCAATTCTAGCGTAATTTGTTAAAATAGTAGGGTAAAGTTAGACTGTATTGCCTACCGTCTATCTATAAAATATATTTTATTGGAGGCTTTTCCTAAATGGCAAAAGAAAAATACGATCGTAGTAAACCACACGTTAACATTGGTACAATTGGACACGTTGACCACGGTAAAACTACTTTGACTGCTGCAATTACAACAGTTCTTGCACGTCGTCTTCCATCTTCAGTTAACCAACCACAAGATTACGCTGCAATCGACGCTGCTCCAGAAGAACGCGAACGCGGTATCACAATCAACACTGCACACGTTGAGTATGAAACTGAAAAACGTCACTACGCTCACATCGATGCGCCAGGACACGCGGACTACGTTAAAAACATGATCACTGGTGCCGCTCAAATGGACGGTGCTATCCTTGTAGTAGCATCTACTGATGGACCAATGCCACAAACTCGTGAGCACATCCTTCTTTCACGCCAAGTTGGTGTTAAACACTTGATCGTCTTCATGAACAAAGTTGACTTGGTTGACGATGAAGAATTGCTTGAATTGGTTGAAATGGAAATCCGTGACCTTCTTTCAGAATACGATTTCCCAGGTGATGACCTTCCAGTTATCCAAGGTTCAGCTCTTAAAGCTCTTGAAGGTGACGAAGCGTACGAAGATATCATCATGGAATTGATGAACACTGTTGATGAGTACATTCCAGAACCAGAACGTGATACTGACAAACCACTTCTTCTTCCAGTCGAAGATGTATTCTCAATCACTGGACGTGGTACAGTTGCTTCAGGACGTATCGACCGTGGTACAGTTCGTGTCAACGATGAAGTTGAAATTGTTGGTATCAAAGACGAAATCCAAAAAGCAGTTGTTACTGGTGTTGAAATGTTCCGTAAACAACTTGACGAAGGTCTTGCAGGAGACAACGTTGGTGTGCTTCTTCGTGGTATCCAACGTGATGAAATCGAACGTGGTCAAGTATTGGCTGCACCAGGTTCTATCAAACCTCACACTAAATTCAAAGGTGAAGTTTACATCCTTACTAAAGAAGAAGGTGGACGTCACACTCCATTCTTCAACAACTACCGTCCACAATTCTACTTCCGTACAACTGACGTAACTGGTTCAATCGAATTGCCAGCAGGTACTGAAATGGTTATGCCTGGTGATAACGTGACTATCGACGTTGAATTGATCCACCCAATCGCCGTTGAACAAGGTACTACTTTCTCTATCCGTGAAGGTGGACGTACTGTTGGTTCAGGTATCGTATCTGAAATCGAAGCTTAAGAAATTAAGTTCCCAAATAACAATTATAGTCAGACAACCATAATTGTAAGCGAGCGTTAAGCTCGCTTTTTTAGTGCACAAAATAAAAAAGCCTTAGTCAAGGCTAGATAGTAAAAATTAAAATGATAAGAACGAGGTAAAAGATAAAGCTGAGCAAAAACCCAACACGCCAAAAAAGTTTTAAAAAACGTTTGTAGCTAAAGCGTTGATGTTTGATGATTAAAAATAGGCTAATGCTGATAGCTAGTATAGCAAGTAAAATAAGGAGATAAGGAAGTACTGCCTGATTCAAAAATTTATCTGAAATGAGCATAATTTCTAGAAGATAGAGTGGAAAAGCAATATCAGTTAATAGCAACTTGATACGATCAAGTGCCAACAATTTCACAACAATAGATGAAAAAATAGGGGTTAAGATAAGTAGTAATATCGCGATTAGTTTATACATCATAGATCTATTGTAGCTTTTTAGCGGTCACTTGTAAACTTTTTTAAGTAAAATCCTTGATTTATCTTCTAAATAGGGTATAATAGTAAGGTATGCTATGGCATATCTGTGGGAGGTAAAAATCTACAATTACCGAAAGAACCACAACAGGAGGACATTTAAAATGGCTAAAAAAGTCGAAAAAGTTGTTAAACTTCAAATTCCTGCTGGTAAAGCGACACCAGCTCCACCAGTCGGACCAGCTCTTGGTCAAGCAGGAATCAACATCATGGGATTCACAAAAGAATTTAACGCTCGTACAGCTGATCAAGCTGGTATGATTATCCCAGTTGTTATCTCAGTATATGAAGACAAATCATTTGATTTTGTGACAAAAACTCCGCCAGCTGCTGTTCTTTTGAAAAAGGCTGCAGGTGTTGAAAAAGGTTCAGGTGAACCAAACAAAACTAAAGTTGCTAGCGTGACACGTGCACAAGTACAAGAAATCGCTGAAACTAAAATGCCTGACTTAAACGCAGCAAGCATCGAGTCTGCAATGCGTATGATTGAAGGTACTGCTCGTTCAATGGGATTCACTGTTGTTGACTAAAGAACCCCACTAAACCCGCAAGACTTCATCAACATCTGATGAGTGACGTGGGAGATTTAGCTAAATCGTTAGACCACATTACAAGGAGAAATTTATAATGGCTAAAAAAAGTAAAAACTTGCGTGCTGCTCTTGAAAAAATCGACAGCACAAAAGCTTACAGCGTAGAAGAAGCTGTAGCACTTGCAAAAGAAACTAACTTTGCAAAATTTGATGCAACTGTTGAAGTTGCTTACAACTTAAACATTGATGTTAAAAAAGCTGACCAACAAATCCGTGGTGCAATGGTATTGCCAAACGGTACTGGTAAAACATCTCGTGTACTTGTATTTGCACGCGGTGCTAAAGCTGAAGAAGCTAAAGCTGCAGGTGCTGATTTTGTCGGTGAAGATGACTTGGTTGCTAAAATCAATGGTGGATGGCTTGATTTTGATGTTGTTATCGCAACACCAGATATGATGGCTATCGTTGGACGTCTTGGACGTGTCCTTGGACCACGTAACTTGATGCCAAACCCTAAGACTGGTACTGTAACAATGGATGTTGCTAAAGCAGTTGAAGAGTCTAAAGGTGGTAAAATCACTTACCGTGCTGATAAAGCAGGTAACGTACAAGCTCTTATCGGTAAAGTATCATTTGACACAGATAAATTGGTTGAAAACTTCAAAGCTTTCAACGATGTTATCGTTAAAGCAAAACCAGCTACAACTAAAGGAACTTACATCACAAACTTGTCTATCACAACAACACAAGGTGTTGGTATCAAAGTTGATCCAAGTTCTCTATAAGTCTAAAAGCTCTGTTTATCAGAGCTTTTTAGCTTGTTTTAGCTAGCTTTTTGACTGACTTGATGATAAACTAATAGTAAGATTAAAAGAGGATAATACTATGAAAGAATTTGAAGCATTTAAAAAAACCTTGTCGCAAGAGAGTCTATCTTCTATCTACAATGAGACAAAGCAAGAAGTCGCAGAGGATTATTTAGAAGGTACAGAAGCGTTTTCAGTTGCTCTAGCTAGTCAAATGGCTGTTAATCTACTAGAACGTTATCAAAACTGGCTAAAGGAAAAATAACCTAGCTCTCTCTAAAAAAAGTAGCTCCTAAGACTAGGAGATTACCCCTAAATATGATAAAATAAATAGGATAAAACAAGGGAGAGAAAAAATGGTTGAACCAAAATATCATCGTATTTTGATTAAATTATCAGGTGAAGCTTTGGCTGGTGACAAGGGTGTTGGTATTGATTTACCAACCGTTCAAGCTATGGCAAGGGAGATTGCAGAAGTTCACCAATCAGGCGTGCAGATTGCTCTAGTTATCGGTGGGGGCAATCTCTGGCGAGGTGAACCAGCGGCGCAGGCTGGTATGGACCGTGTCCAAGCTGACTATACAGGCATGCTTGGTACTGTGATGAATGCCTTGGTAATGGCAGATAGCCTTCAGCAATATGGTGTCGATACACGTGTGCAGACTGCCATTCCGATGCAAAATGTTGCAGAGCCTTATATTCGAGGACGTGCCCTGCGTCATCTCGAAAAAAATCGTATTGTTGTTTTTGGAGCTGGTATAGGATCTCCGTATTTTTCAACGGATACAACAGCCGCTCTTCGTGCAGCTGAGATTGAAGCAGAAGCTATTTTGATGGCTAAAAATGGCGTAGATGGTGTCTATAATGCAGACCCTAAAAAAGATGCTAATGCGATTAAATTTGACGAATTGACGCATGTGGAAGTGATTAAGCGTGGCCTTAAGATTATGGATGCTACTGCGTCAACGCTCTCTATGGACAATGATATTG
The DNA here is from genome assembly GCF_047290665.1 of Streptococcus lishijunsis. Classification (NCBI taxonomy): domain Bacteria; kingdom Bacillati; phylum Bacillota; class Bacilli; order Lactobacillales; family Streptococcaceae; genus Streptococcus; species Streptococcus lishijunsis. Next base: position 169,196 of record NZ_JBLBUC010000001.1, read on the forward strand.
ACCTTGTTGTCTTTAATATGAATGAGTCTGGTAATATCAAACGTGTTGTTTTTGGTGAGCAAATCGGTACAACCGTTTCAAATAAAGTATCTGAGGAGTAAATTATGGCAAACCCTATTATTGATAAAGCAAATGAGCGTTTTGAGCAATCACATCATTCTCTAGCCCGTGAATTTGCAAGTATTCGTGCTGGACGTGCAAATGCGTCTTTATTAGACCGTATTGAAGTGGAGTATTATGGTGCCCCAACTCCTCTTAACCAACTGGCTTCTATCACTGTGCCAGAGGCTCGTGTATTGTTGATTTCACCGTTTGATAAAGGTTCTATCAAAGATATTGAGCGTGCTATCAATGAGTCTGATCTTGGTATCAATCCTGCTAATGATGGCTCAGTTATTCGTTTGGTTATCCCAGCCTTGACTGAGGAGACACGTAAGGAATTGGCTAAGGATGTTAAAAAAGTGGGTGAAAATGCTAAAATTGCTATCCGTAATATCCGTCGTGATGCTATGGATGAAGCTAAAAAGCAAGAAAAAGCCAAAGAAATCACAGAAGACGAATTGAAAAAGCTTGAAAAGGATATTCAAGCGGCGACTGATGTTGCTGTTAAGCATATCGATACAATGACAGCTAACAAAGAAAAAGAATTGTTAGAAGTTTAAGCTATGATAAAAAAGGAGGTGGATGATAAGCTCGCCAAGATGATGTGACTTATCATTGCCTTTTTTTAAATGATTTGAGGAGTTTACAATGGAAAATTTACTAGCAACGACTATCGTAGCAATGGTGACTGATGAGAATACATCTTATTACTTTGTACAAAAAGAAGGAATAACCTTTGCCTTAGATAAGGCAGAAGGAGAGTATGCTATTGGTGAGATGGTGGAGGGCTTTGCTTATGTGGATAAACATCAAAAACCACGTCTAACAACCCTTCCTCAAAAAGCGAGTCTTACTGATTATGGATGGGGAGTTGTGACGGAGGTACGTCGTGACCTGGGTGTTTTTGTTGATACTGGGCTACCTGATAAAGAAGTCGTCATCTCCTTAGATGTCTTACCTGACTTAAAGGAGCTATGGCCTAAAAAAGGAGATAAGCTTTATGTGCGCTATGAACTGGATAAAAAGGGACGTATGTGGGCTTATCCAGCGCCAGCAGAAGTCTTTCAACGCTTAGCACAGCCTGCTTATGACAATATGCACAATCAAAATTGGCCAGCTATTGTGTATCGACTCAAACTATCAGGGACCTTTGTTTACCTTCCTGAAAATAATATGCTTGGTTTTATTCACCCTAATGAGCGCTACACAGAGCCACGTTTGGGTCAAGTCCTTGATGTACGTGTCATTGGTTTTCGTGAGGTTGACCGTACGCTCAATCTCTCTTTGAAACCACGTTCTTATGAGATGCTTGAAAATGATGCGCAGATGATACTGACCTATCTAAGTGCCAATGGTGGTTTTATGACCTTAAATGACAAATCTTCTCCAGAAGAGATTAAAGCCACTTTTGGTATTTCTAAAGGACAGTTTAAAAAAGCTTTAGGTGGTTTGATGAAGGCAAAGAAAATCAAGCAAGATAGTCTTGGGACAGAATTGTTAGAAGCGAGACCATCTCAAGATTAAAAAGAGGTTAGGGTTTTCCCTAACGCTCTTTTTTTGTTACAATAGAAAAAAGTACAGATGATGACGATGAGAGGAGTCTTAGGGATGAGAAAATCATTTTACACATGGCTGATGACACACCGCCATAGCAATGCAGACACAGCCCTAGCAAGATTAGCGGATTTGGTTTTTGAAGATGTAGCCTTTCCAAGACAAAGTCACGATTTTGAGACGATTAGCCGCTATTTAGAAGATAATGTCTATGGTAGCTTTAATCTAAGTGACTTTGATGCTATTTGGGATATGTATGAGTGGCATTGAGGCAGTTTAAATGGAAGATTTGGAGAAAACGTATGAGCTGATTTTGGACTTGGTGGCTGAGACCCTTCAAAAGGGAGAAAAGCTTCTTGTAAAGACGAGTATCGGTAAAAGGGGGTCCTTTTATATCGTCGTTTTACGCGATAGATATTATTATAAGGTCTTGCGTTTTAGTGATCACAAGGCTACTGTTCCCTACTTAGCGGTACCGACTATTGATTATAAAGGAAGTAACCGCCAGACGTTGCGAGCACGTATTGATAAGAGTTTAAATGAGTCTTGGACACGCTTTAGTTTTGAGAGTTATCAGGCTTTAAAAGTGATTGAGAAGTGGTCTGATAATCGAGTGCAGCTCTTTTACCAGGATGCCTATCGGCAAAGAACCTTTAAAAAGCGTACCTTTTACCTTAGAGAGGACTATGCTAGAGATAATAAGCGTGTTTATTTGTCTGAGTCAATCGCAAAAGAGCTTCGACGATTATTGGTGACAGGAGTTATCAATATTCGTCGGGAGTTAGCGAGTCGTGACCATCCTCTTTATATTACAGATTTATCGCAAGCTTTTTTAAATACGTTTGAGAGGCTTTATGAAACAAGATGGAAAGAAAAAGAGCAACAAATGCTCTTTCGACTCCCTCATAGGGCTCACTTTGATGGGGATGTATGGACATTAGAGGCAAGGTCTGTTGTTGAGATGAGCTATCATTGTGATGTGGAGCGATTTTACCCATTACAAGAAATAGTCTATATGCCTTATCTTTCTGTGCAAAAGAGCTCTTTTCTAAAAAAACTCAAGCGCTTAGTAGGTCTTTTTAGGACTAAATTTCATAAAGCAGATCAGAAAGTCGTTGAGTCGGCTGGAGTTGACCAAGATTTATCGGCTTCAAAACAGCTAGCAAAACAAGATGACAAGCTCAAGCTTAAGAAAGCCAGTTTGCCACCAAGGACACAAGATATGAAGGCTAAAGCCATCAAAAAACGACATATGTTAGAGATAACAGGTGCTATGTCACAAGATTCTCTGGATAAACTGCAAGCCTTAAAAGACAGTTTTGACCAGTCAAAAGACTAGCTTAGCCTACACTTGTGACTTTTCAATCAGATTGAGAAAATGATATAATGAATGAAATACATCAAGGAGAATGAATTTGCAAGATTATTCTGTTGAGGTTGCTCTTAATCATCCAGATGATATGATGAGTCTGTTTGGGAGCAATGAACGTCATTTAAAATTACTAGAAAAAGAATTAGACGTGATTATCCACGCTAGGCTAGAGCGTGTTCAAATCATTGGGGACAAGGAGGCGGTTACTCAAGCGAGTTTGGTGATTCAGGCGCTCCTTGTCCTTGTCGGACGTGGCATGCTCATCAATACCTCTGATGTCGTTACGGCACTTAATATGGTCAACCAAGATGCTATTGATAAATTTGTAGCGCTTTACGAAGAAGAAATCATCAAAGATAGTTATGGTAAACCCATTCGTGTAAAGACCTTGGGGCAGAGGACCTATGTCGATAGCGTCAAAAATCATGATATCGTCTTTGGTATTGGTCCTGCTGGGACAGGAAAGACCTTTTTGGCGGTGACTTTAGCCGTGACGGCCCTAAAGCGTGGACAGGTCAAGCGTATCATTCTGACACGTCCAGCAGTGGAAGCTGGTGAGAGCTTAGGTTTTTTACCAGGGGATTTAAAGGAAAAGGTTGATCCTTATCTACGTCCAGTCTATGATGCGCTTTATCAGATTCTAGGGAAAGAACAAACGACACGCTTGATGGAGCGTGAGATTATCGAAATTGCCCCTTTAGCTTATATGCGTGGGCGGACCTTAGAAGATGCGTTTGTTATTTTAGATGAGGCGCAAAATACAACTATCATGCAAATGAAAATGTTTTTGACACGTCTAGGTTTTAATTCTAAAATGATTGTCAACGGGGATAGCAGTCAGATTGACCTTCCTAAAAATGTCACCTCGGGCTTAATAGACGCTAGTCGTAAGTTACAAGGGATTAAGGAAATTGATTTTGTGTATTTATCGGCTAAGGATGTTGTGCGTCATCCTGTCGTAGCTGATATCATCAAGGCTTATGACTCTAAAAGTAAGGATGAGCCTGATGTGAAGACAGATAAGAAGAATCAAGATTTTGCTGAGTATCAAGTGATTGAACACACTCATCTTGATCCTAAAAAAGACTTATAACGTATGAAAAGAGGGTATCTATCCCTCTTTTAGTATAAAAAATGCTCATAAAATGGTATAATAGAGCTAACATCAGACTTGGAATGTGAGATTGATTATGTATGTAGAAATGATTGATGAAACAAAAAGCGTTTCAGAAGACATCAAAAAGCAAACCCTTGATTTATTAGCTTTTGCTGCTCAAAAGACAGGTAAAGAAGATAAGGAGATGGCAGTCACTTTTGTTGATAACAAAAGAAGTCATGAATTAAACTTAGCTTATCGTGATACCGATCGTCCGACAGATGTGATTAGCCTAGAATATAAACCAGAAGCCTCTATCGTAGTGGCCAAGGAAGATCTAGAAGCTGATGAGGACCTAAAGGAGATGTTGGCTGAGTTTGACACTTATATTGGTGAGCTTTTTATCTCTGTGGATAAAGCACACGAGCAAGCCAAAGAATATGGGCATTCATTTGAGCGGGAGATGGGCTTTTTAGCAGTGCATGGTTTTTTGCACATCAACGGCTACGACCACTATACTCCTGAGGAAGAAAAAGAGATGTTTACACTACAAGAAGAGATTTTGAGTGCCTATGGACTTACACGACAATAACCAACGAAAATGGAAAAACCGCGATTTGATTACCAGTATGGAATTTGCCATTACTGGTATTGTGACAGCTTTTAAAGAGGAGCGCAATATGCGTAAGCACCTCTTATCAGCGGTTTTAGTGATGATTGCAGGATTGATTTTTCAAGTATCGCTGATAGAGTGGCTCTTTTTGTTCTTGAGTATTTTTTTGGTGATTACGTTTGAGATTATCAATTCGGCCATTGAAAATGTAGTTGACTTGGCAAGTGGCTATCATTTTTCGCTATTGGCAAAAAATGCAAAAGATATGGCTGCAGGAGCGGTTTTAGTCATCTCAGGATTTGCTCTTGTGACAGGCTTGCTGATTTTTGTACCCAAAATTTGGCAGCTTATCTTTAATTAGATTTTAAAGTGGAAAGGATAAGGGATTTGTTATCCCCTTAAAATATATGTTTAAATCAGGTTTTGTGGCGATTTTAGGTCGTCCAAATGTAGGAAAATCAACGTTTTTAAATCACGTCATGGGGCAAAAAATTGCGATTATGTCTGATAAAGCACAGACAACTCGCAATAAAATCATGGGAATTTACACGACAGATAGTGAACAAATTGTTTTTATTGATACGCCAGGTATCCATAAGCCCAAAACGGCTTTAGGGGATTTTATGGTGGAGTCAGCTTACAGTACGCTTCGAGAGGTTGATACGGTTCTCTTTATGGTGCCAGCTGACGAGGCACGTGGTAAGGGCGATGATATGATTATTGAGCGCCTAAAGGCTGCTAAAGTGCCTGTTATTTTGGTTATCAATAAGATTGATAAGGTTCATCCAGATCAACTATTAGAGAAAATCGATGATTTCAGAGCACAGATGGACTTCAAAGAAGTCGTGCCTATCTCTGCTCTCCAAGGCAATAACATCGAGACCTTATTAGCTATCTTAAGTGATGGATTAGAAGAAGGTTTTCAATATTTTCCAGCTGAGCAAATCACTGACCATCCAGAGCGCTTTTTGGTTTCAGAGATGATTCGTGAGAAGGTACTTTTATTGACACGTGAGGAAATTCCGCATTCTGTAGCAGTCGTGGTCGATGAAATGAAGCGTGACGAAGAGACAGATAAAGTCCATATCCGAGCGACTATTATGGTGGAGAGAGATAGTCAAAAGGGTATCGTCATCGGTAAAAAAGGAGCTATGCTTAAGAAAATTGGAAGTCTTGCTCGCCGTGATATCGAGTTGATGCTTGGAGATAAAGTCTTTTTAGAGACTTGGGTGAAAGTCAAAAAGAACTGGCGTGATAAAAAATTAGATTTAGCTGATTTTGGCTATCGTCAAAAAGATTATTAAAAAAGGCTGTAAAGCCTTTTTTTGTATGCTTTCAAAATGTGCTAGATTAAAATGAGAAATAAATGACTAGATTATGAAAAATAAATTATATAATTATTAGACAAAAAGGAGGATTTAGTATAGAATATTAGATAATGATTTGTGAGAAAACGCTTGCTTAGATAAGAGAAGGAGGAAAGATGTTCTCAACGCAAAAGGTCAAACGCATGTTATACGTCTGTGCGATGACGATGCTTTTTTTAGCAGGGGCCTTAGGCATGTTTAGTGTCAGTGCTAGGGCTGATAATAGCAACGCTGCACCGACTATCAAAAAAACGATTCATAAGCTAGAGGGTGATGATGATTATCAATTACGCCTGAGTTTGATTCCAAGTAGTACGACGATAACGACCAGTCATCCATTAGATGTCATCTTTATAGCGGATACCTCAGGAAGTATGCGAAATGCCTTGCTAGGTACTAAGCTGAGTCGTTTAGATGTTTTAAAGGAAACCTTGCAGACAGAGGATGGTTTGATTGATAGCCTTTTAGGTAATGGTGACAATCGCTTTTCTCTAGTCAGCTTTGCAGGGCAAAAGAATGATACGGCTTATAGTAGTGCTAGTGTTGTTACTGATTGGACAAGTGATGTCACACAAGCTAAGAGTGGTGTTAACACACTACAAACCTGGTCAGGTCGGCAAACCAACCTTCAAGCTGGTCTGTATAGAGCTAATCAACTGGCTGCCAAAAAGCGAGAAGATGCCAAGTTAGTTGTCATTCTTCTCACAGACGGTGCAGCAAATATGTACTGTGATGATCAGGGTAACGCTCATTACGATGATGATGATAAAGCTAACATCCAAGCAGGGATTAAACAGGAAATCAATCACTTAAGTTCGTCTTTAAATGGCTTTTATTCGATTAACTTTTCAAATGGCTCATCAAACTTAGAAACCATTCATAGTTACCTATCCAATTTAGAAGCTCAAGCGATTTACCGTCCGATCAATCAAGCCCAACTTTTAGAGGCACTAGGTAGTATTACGAATAACATCCTTGAGCTCAACTATAAGGATGTGACCATTACCGATGTCTTAAGCGATTATGTGATGTTAATGCCAGATGGAGCTGAAAATAGCCATGTGGTTAGGATAAAAGATGGCGTAGAAACTGTTTTAGATAGTAGCCAGGTAAGCATTAGCACCCAAAGTAATAGCCAAGGTAAGGTAGAAGTTCATGCGACGTTTGCGGATAATTATCAAATGGACAGCCAATCCATGTACGAATTACGCTTTAATGTGACGATTAGTCAGTATGGACAGGACTACTTTGCTGATCATCCTGAGCTGACTAATCTACCTTCAAATGACAGTGCTAAGGTGACCTATACGTATGATAATACTAGCTATGAGCAGACCTATCCTGATGAGCCTGTGGTAGAGCCGACACGTTTAAGTGCTCCTATTGAGATTATTTGGGAGACTTATGACGAGAGCCAGATTCCAGATAGTGTTGATGCGGCATTGACAAAAGATGGGACAGAGGCTATCTATCGTGATGTCAGCGTGACTAAAGAAAACTGGCAATCTAGCTTTAATCATCTGGCTAAGGGACATGAGTATGAGTTAGTGATTTCAGATATTGAGGGTTTCACCAAAACGGTCGAAAATCTCGGAAGTAGCGCACAACCGTCTTACCGAGTGACTTATCGCCAACTGCCTAGCCTACTAATCACAAAACACCTAGAAGGAGAAAGTAGTGATAAGGCGTTTACGATTTTGATTGAGGCTAGTCACCAAGGACAGGGGCTAAATGGGGAGTATGGGGGCATTTCTTTTGTGGATGGCAAAGCTAGTCTTAGCCTAAAAGCAGGTGAGACCCAAAAAATAGAACATTTACCCTTAGAGACAAGCTATCATGTCAAAGAAGCAGATGAGTCAGCAGCTGGCTATGAGGTGAGTTATGATCAAGCCGATGGTGTCCTAGTATCTCAACAAAAAACAGTCACTATTACCAATCGGTTATTGCCACAGTTAAGTCTGACGAAAACAGTTGTCGGAGAGAATGGTGATAAGTCTAAGCCATTTACCATGACCTTGTCGCTAAAGGACAAAGATGGACAAGCTCTTACAGGAGATATTGAGCTCTTTCGAGATGATAAGTGTGAAAAAGTGTCGTTGAAAGATGGTAGCGCTCAAATCTCCCTCAAGCATAATGAGACAGTGACGATTAAACACTTAGCGTTTGGGACTCAGTATGCGGTTGTAGAAGATAGTGAGAGTAGCTATGGTTATCAAGTCAGCTATGATAATGCCACAGGGACCTTAGATAGCAATCAAGCTGTTCAGATTACTAACACTATGCCAGATATCGTCAGCACAGGTACTAAGCATCACTCCAAATCTTCTGGATTATTGATAGCGGTATCAAGTGTGGTAGGACTTCTTGTTCTTGTTTGTATTATCATTAGAAAGATAGGCATGAGACGATGATGAGAGATAACAAGACTAGGCTTAGGACTAAAAAAGCTACGGTTTGGTCAGATCTAGCTCATCTCTTTGGCAAAATGGCTCTTGTCGGTCTTTTGCTAGCACTTATTTATTACTTTTTATTTGGATTGGTACGCTATGGTGACAATAGCATGACACCAGCTATCAAAAATGGTGATTTAGTGCTTTATTATCGCTTGGATAAGCAGTATCAAGTCGGTGAATTAGCAGCTTATACTTATCAGGATAGGCTTGTCATTGGGCGCGTGGTAGCAACAGGCGGAGATAAGGTAGATATTACTGATAAGGGCTTAGTTATCAATGGTGCATTGCAGCAAGAAGATGAGCTTATCGGAGAGACACTGCCGTATGAGAAAGGCATCACCTTTCCCTTGACGGTTCCTAAAAATCATATCTTTGTTTTAGGTGACAATCGTAACCAAGCGACAGATAGTCGCATCTTTGGGACGATAGCTTTGGAGGATACAGATGGAAAGGTGGTGATGTTTTTGAGACGACGTGGCTTTTAACATGTATTGAATTCTGAAAACAACATAATATGATAAGGAGTAGTTTAGTTATGAATATGTCAACATCACAGTTAATCAAACGTACCAGTGCTGGTCTGATGACAGCTGCAGCTGTCTTAGCTATGGCAACTGCCAGTCCAGCTGTTTTGGCTGAGGTTAAGCATGATGCCGTTGAGATTACCAAAACACTCAACGCTGCTGAAGGGGTGACCCTTCCTAGTGCTACGTTTAGTTTTTACTTTACAGGGGTGGGAACTGCTAGCGTCCCTCTAACGGATTATCCAGATTTATCGCCTGTTAGCGTTTCTTTTACAGGAGCAGATACAGAGACTGATTATCAGACTGGTGCTGTCAGCAAGATAACAGAGGACATCTTTAAAGATGTTGATTTTACAAGGACAGGTGAGTATGTCTATAAGGTTAAAGAGGTGACTGATAAGACTACTGATAGTCAGCTAAATTCAGGATTTACTCCGAATGATCCATCAGATAGTAGCACAGGGACTTATACCGATAAGATGATTTGGGATGAGACGACTTATGAGATGCACGTCATCGTCAAAGATGATGGAGACGGTAAGTATATCTCTTCAGTCTATTTCACTAAAGAAGGTGAGACAGAAAAAGTGGATTCGCTCTCCTTTAGCAATACTTACATCAAAGAAGCTGGTAAAAACCCAGGAGCTAACAACGAACTGTCTTCTTTTGATATTTCAAAAGTTGTGACAGGTGAGTTTGCGGATAAGTCAAAAGATTTCTCATTTTCACTGACTTTTACAACACCAAGTAATGAAAGTGTCCGTGAAGCGATAGCTGGTACCTACACCGCTCAAGTCAAGACCAAAGATGCAGCTGGCAATACCATCGATGTTGCTGATAAAGTGTATCAGTTAACACTTGATAAGGATACTAAAACAGTGACTTTGGATTTTACTCTTAAAGCAGGTGAATTCTTAGACTTTGCTAGCCTTCCATCAGGGCTTCGCTATACCTTGGTCGAAGATGGTACTATCAATTATCTCCCATCAGCACTTGTGGTTGAAAATAGCGAGACAAATAGTGCTAATGAATATAAAGGAACCTTATCACAAACGCTAGAGTTGACCAATAATAAAGGTGGCTTCTTGATTGGACAACACGATAATTCTGTGGCCGTGACCAATGCTTATGAGGATAATAACGTGACGGCAACTGGCTTTTTGGTTAAAAACTTACCATTTGCTGTGATGATTGTACTAGGTGCGACAGCCTTTATCGTCTTTGCTAAAAAGAAGCGTAATCGTTAATCAATAGCTTATGGCCATGAGAAACCAAAAGATGAGCTGGAACAGGCGCTTAGTAGCTCTGCTAGATAGCTTATTTAGTCAGTTGATGTTGTGCCTAGCTGCTCTGGTCTTTGCCTTTGGTTGTTATGCCCTTTGGGATTCTAGAGAAGTCGGGCGTAGGGCATCGTCTTCTTATTACCAAACTTATAAGCCTACCAGTATTCAACAAGAGGACAATCTGGATTCCTTTTCAGCGTTTGAGCGCCTAAGGCAACTGAATAAAGATGTCTTAGGTTGGCTTAATCTTTATGGCACCCAAATTGACTATCCTTTATTACAGGCAAGTGATAATGACACTTATCTCAACAAAGATGCTAAGGGAGAGTTTAGCGTAACAGGAGCACTTTTTCTCGATTATCGTAGTAGTCCTTACTTTGATGATTTTAATACGATTATTCATGGGCATCATGTTGAGGATGGGGTCATGTTTGGGGATCTGGATAAGTTTAGGGAGCAGGCTTTTTTTGAGGCACATCGTTATGGTAGCATTTATTATAATGGTGCTGAAAAAGGTCTTGATATCATTGCAGCTATAGATGTTGACGCTTATGATACGACGGTTTATCAGCCAGGGATTTACGGAGCAGACAATCGTCTAACTTATTACCATCATCTACTCTCTAAAAGTCTCCATAAGCGTGATGTTACTCTATCAGCCAATGACCAACTTATTTTGATGAGTACTTGCTTTTTAGAAAAAGCTAATGGCAGGACGCTTTTACTGGCCAAGGTGAGCGATACTGTCGTCTCCAATCCTTTTGCTAAGAGTGATGACGACGTTTTCCCTTATTACTTATTTGGGAAGTCAACGCTAGGACAGCTATTACGAAGTATTCCTTTGGTTATCTGGTATCTCATTATTGTAGGCTTGTTGATGATGATTATCCTTTTGCTGTTTGTACTTGGTCGCTATCTCAAAAGAGCTAAAAGGCAGCAAAAACCGTAAAACAACTAAGGGCTTCTCTTAGTTGTTTTAGTGGTTTAGTATCTGATAAAGGAGGTTTGAGGTGAGTGCTCTTTGGAAAATCATAAGTGTGATAAGCTTATGTTTCTTGCTTGGTAGGTCTGATGTGTCAGCTAGTGCTCTACAGAAGGCTGATCTGCTAAGTGTTAGTGATCGCTCAGGCTTTTCGGAGCTAAAACGTATCAATTCTGAGCTTGTGGGGTGGTTGAGTATCTATGGGACTCAGATTGACTATCCTTTGGTGCAGACAACAGACAATCAAAAATACCTATCGATGGATGCTACAGGTAGGGCTAGTAGCACTGGTGCTGTTTTTTTAGATTACCGTAGTCAAGCTAATTTTGAGGATTTCAATACTATTATCTACGGGCATCATGTCCCGACAGGTGAGGTGTTTGGGCAGATTAAGTCTTTTTGTGATGAGACTTTTTTCAAGGAGCATGCTTACGGTAGCCTTTATTACAACGGTGTTGAAAAAGGATTGGAGATTTTTGCGATTTTAGAGGTTGATGCTTATGATGAAGCTATTTATCAGATAAATGTTGATAAAAGTAAGCGCAGTAGTTATTATAGCTACCTTCTCTCTAAAGCTGTCCAAAAACGTCCTATCAGCTTATCAGCAGAGGATCACATCGTTTTGATGAGTACTTGCTATACAGAAGTTACTAATGGGCGTCATATTTTACTGGCTAAGATAACAGATACACCTCAAAAAGATACCTTTGAGAAAGCCCGTAATCCCTCAAAGACCAAGGACTCCAGCTCAGCTTTGAGTAATTTTTACCAAAGACTAAGGCATATCAAAAGCATTGATAGATGGATACAAAAGCTTGAGCAAGTACCATTGTGGCTTTTGTGGGTGATAAGTCTTGTTTTAGGCTTGATGCTCATTGTTTTGATAGGTTTGGTGCTTTATTTACGACGACAATTAAGGAGAATAGATGTATAATAAACGACAATGGATGACAGTGTTGATGCTGTCTAGCTTGGTTTTGCCTTCGTTGACAGGAGTAGTCTCTGCCAACGAGCTGACGAGTGAAGATAGTGTGGTGAGCATTTCTAAAGATGATAATGTAGAAGTGGACATGCCCATGGATGATGGCAGTAGAGAGGAGAGCCCTGCTATTGGTGGTGACAGTCTCGATGAAAGCTCCAAAGAGCCTTCACTAGACTCAGATGTCACAGAGCCTTCTATTGGTGAGTCACAACCTTCTGTTGATGAGGCTAACCAAGAGTCTAGTGAGACAAAAGAGGAAGCTGCTAGCCAAGAAGGTAGTCTTTTACGCCCTAGCTTGTCCTACCCTACTGTCAACTCCCCTATCTTAGAAGAAAAGGTTACTGATAGTGACGAGGACAGCTTGGAGCAGGCTTTTTTACCGAGCTCGGTTTCTTCTCAACTGTATGTCAATAAATGGTCAACAGGAGATGCTTATACGCACAATCTTTTGACACACCGCTACGGTATCACGGCTGAGCAGCTAGATGGTTTTTTGGAGACGACAGGAATTGCTTATGACAAGGCACGTATCAATGGCGAGAAGCTATTAGCCTTTGAGGAGGCAAGTGGTATGGATGTGAGAGCGATTGTCGCTATTGCGATCGCAGAGAGTGCCTTGGGAACGCAAGGAGCAGCCGTAGAAGGTGCCAATATGTTTGGCTATGGTATTTTTGAGAAATCAAGTAGTCAAGAAGCGATGTTAACTGATGAGGAGGCTATCTGTGCCTTGGTGGAGACCACGATTATCAACGAAAAGAATACCAGCTTTAAGCGTCAAGACGACAAGGCAAGGTTATTAGCCTTAGGGCAATTGGATGTCGCTAGTGAAGGGGGTATTTATTTTTCTGATACGTCTGGAACAGGTAAGCGTCGCTCAGAGATTATGGAATCTTTAGATGACTGGATTGACAGTCATGGAGGGACACCTGAGATACAGCCGACTGATCTGATAAATGCTGGTATCTCACTAAGCGACTTACCAGAAGGGTATCACTTATCTAAAGCTATTGATGCGTCTTGCTATACGGTCTCGTCTTATCCTTATGGTCAATGTACTTGGTATGCTTACCATCGTGCGCGTGAGTTAGGCTATAGCTTTGATGCTTATATGGGAAATGGTGCTGATTGGCAGTATAAGTCAGGCTATGAGACGACACGTGAGCCAGCAGTAGGTTATGTCGTTTCTTTTTTACCAGGTCAAGCAGGTGCAGATGCTCAGTATGGTCATGTTGCCATTGTTGAGGCGGTGAATCCTGATGGCTCTATCCTTATCTCAGAGTCAAATGTCATGGGGCTTGGTAGGGTATCTTATCGCATTTTTAGTGCTCAAGAAGCTAAAACATTAAGCTATGTTATTGGACATAGCCTGACATAGTTCTTTATCATGGTAAGAGCTCTTACCATGATTTTTCGTGTTTTCATGGTCTTAGCCGTGTGAAAGAGATGATTTTATGGTAAAATGAAATCATAGAATGTCTAGAGGCGAGAGTGCAGATGCGCTCTCTTGTTTCTTGATAAGGTCATACGATTCAAAGGAGAGTTATGCCAGAATTACCAGAAGTTGAAACTGTCCGACGAGGGCTTGAGCATCTTATTGTAGGGCGCCGTATCACAGATGTTATAATCAAAGTACCAAAGATGGTTAAGTATGATAGTCAATTGTTTTGTGAAAGCTTGATAGGTCAAGCGTTTCGAGCTATTTTACGACGGGGAAAATACCTTCTCTTTGAGCTTGACGAAGGTGTGGTGGTATCGCATCTTCGTATGGAGGGCAAATACCATTTATTTAAGGATGATGTGCCTCAAAATAAGCATTTTCATCTCTTTTTTCATTTGGATGATGGCTCGACCTTAGTGTATCAAGATGTTCGGAAGTTTGGGACCTTTGAATATCTGAAAAAAGCAGAGCTAGATGCTTATTTTACCAAGAAAAAGCTAGGTCCAGAACCGACTAATCACGATTTTGATGAAGAGGCATTTAGAGACGCTTTGAGCCGTTATCGAAAACCGCTCAAGTCCTTGCTGTTAGATCAGACCTTGGTTGTTGGTCTAGGCAATATCTATGTGGATGAGGTGCTATGGGCAAGCCAGCTCCATCCCCAGCGAGCAGCCAACAGCCTCTCTAGAGAAGAAGCGCATCATCTTCATGAAGAGATTATCCGTATTTTACAGCTTGCTGTGGATAAGGGAGGCTCTACCATTAGGACTTATAAAAATGCTTTAGGAAAAGATGGGACAATGCAGAATTATTTGCAGGTCTATGGCAAAACAGGTGAGCCTTGTCCTCGTTGTGCTAGTCCTATCGAAAAAATCAAAGTAGGAGGGAGAGGGACGCATTTTTGCCCGTCCTGTCAAAAGCGATGACACGATTGATTGGTATCACAGGAGGGATAGCATCTGGAAAATCTACGGTTACAAGCTTGATCAAGCAAGCAGGTTATACAGTGATTGATGCAGATAAGCTGGTGCATGACTTGCAGCAAAAAGGTGGCAGACTGTATAATGCCTTACTAGAGCAGTTTGGTCGCGGGATTTTAGCAGAAAATGGTGAGCTAGATCGCCCTAAGCTTGCTCAATTGATTTTTTCAGATGAGGCTAAAAGAAGGCTATCAAACCAAGTACAAGATGATGTGATTAAGAGTGCTTTAGCAAACGAACGTGATAAGGCTATGGCAAGGATTAGCGATGTTGTGTTTATGGATATTCCCTTGCTGATTGAAAAAGGCTATGTAAGCTGGTTTGATGAGATTTGGCTGGTTAGTCTTGATGAAGACAAGCAGCTAGAGCGCCTGATGAAGCGTAATCACTATAGCTTATCAGATGCCAAACAACGTCTTAAAAGTCAGATGATACTGTCTGAAAAGCGCCCTTATGCCAGCCACATGATTGACAATAACGGGACTAAAAGTGAGTTAGAAGCGCTTGTCAAAGCAGAGTTACTTCGGTTAGATAAATGGATAGAAAGCACGAGGTGATTGGCTATGGCAAGACAAGATATCAATTGGCGGTTTAATTTAGTGATTGCTTGGTTGGGTAGTTTTTTTACAGGGGCCAGCTTTTCCTTGGTCATGCCTTTTATGGCTCTTTATGTCGAGGAGCTTGATGCCCCGTCAGATAAGGTAGCGCTCTATGCAGGACTTGCGGTCGCTTTATCTGCCCTAGCCTCAGCCCTTGTCTCTCCTATATGGGGGCGTTTGGCAGATCGTTATGGTCGAAAGCCCATGATGGTGCGCGCTAGCTTTGCTATGACCGTGACTATGGGAGGTTTAGCCTTTGTGCCAAATGTTTACTGGCTTTTGCTACTGAGGATTTTAAACGGTTTATTTGCTGGTTATGTCCCTAATGCGACTGCCTTAATCGCTTCGCAGGCACCAAAAGAACATTCAGGCTACGCTTTAGGCACCTTAGCAACAGGTGTGACAGCTGGTAGTCTCATTGGACCTCTTCTAGGTGGTTTGTTAGCTCAATGGCTAGGAATTAGGAATGTCTTTTTAGTGGTGGGGGCTCTATTGTTACTGTGTAGTTTATTGACCTTAGTTGCCATCAAAGAAGATGTCAACGTCACAGAAGCAAAAGATGTCATGCCGACACGAGATGTTTTTAGAGAAGTGAGCAATCGTCATATCCTAGTTGGGCTTTTTGTGACCAGTATGATTATCTACCTATCAGCACAATCCATCTCGCCGATTTTCCCCCTTTATGTAAGGCATCTAGGGCAAAGAGATCATCTTATCTTTACCTCAGGGCTTATCGTGTCTGCTATGGTTTTTTCTAGCATGCTTAGCAGCTCTAGCTTGGGAAAATTAGGAGATCGTATTGGCAATCATAGGCTACTTTTGCTAGCGCTAGCTTACAGTTTTATAATGTATCTATGTTGTGGTTTAGCAAGGACGCCACTTCAGCTAGCTATACTACGCTTTTATTATGGCTTTGGGACAGGTGCTTTGATGCCAAGTGTCAATTCACTCTTAAGTAAGATGAGCCCGAAGGAGGGCATTTCGCGTATTTTTAGCTATAATCAAACGTTTAGCTATCTAGGGCAAGTGTTGGGACCTATGGTAGGCTCAAGTGTGGCAAATGGCTTTGGTTATCGCTCTGTTTTCTTTGTAACTGCGGCCATTGTGTGTTGTAATTTGATATGGAGTTTGCTCAATTTTAGACATTATCTAACCGTTAGGGAGATCACATGAGAGTTAAGATACATTTAAAGTGCACCTCTTGTGGTAGCACCAACTATTTAACCAGTAAAAATAAACACAATCATCCTGAAAAAATCCAAGTACCCAAGTACTGCCCTAAGGAGAGAAAAGTCACCCTACATATTGAATCTTAGGGGCTTTTGTGGTACAATTGGTTGTGATTAGTGTGGAGGACAAAACATGTATAATTTACTATTGACCTTGCTCTTGGTTTTATCAGCCATTATCATTATTGCTGTATTTATGCAACCCCAAAAAAATCCAAGTAGCAATGTCTTTGATAGCAGTGGTTCAGAAGCCCTTTTTGAGCGTAGCAAGGCACGAGGATTTGAAGCCTTTATGCAACGTTTGACAGCCATTTTGGTTTTCTTCTGGCTGGCGATTGCACTGGCGCTTGTCCTATTATCAAGTAAGTAAAAAGTGAGCTTGACCCTTGTCTAGCTCCTTTTTTATCCATACGCCACAAGAGATATAGAAATGAGACGAGATGAAACAAAGGATTATTGATTATTTAAATGAAAAAGGTAAAAGTAGCGTCAATGACCTTGCTACTAGCCTAGAGATGACAGGAAGCAAAGCCTTTCCAAAATTGATTAAGGAGGTGTCTTATCTAGAGAGCAAGGGACAGATTCGTTTTGATAAGGAAGGACAGCTATCTTTGCGTCCTCAAAAAGCTAAAAAAGAGCAGGTCACTATTCAAGGTATTTTTCGTGCTAATAAGGCGGGTTTTGGTTTTTTAACCGTTGATGATGATGAAGAGGATATGTTTATCGGCAGAAGTGATGTGGGCTATGCTGTTGATGGTGACGTCGTTGAGGTTATCATTAAAAAACCAGCCAATCGCCTAAAAGGAACAGCGGCCGAAGCTAAAGTTGTAGGTATTGTGGAGCGGAGTCTAAAGACCGTTGTCGGCAAATTTGTCCTAGACGATGAGCGTCCACAATATGCTGGTTATATCTTATCGAAAAATCAAAAAATCACTCAGAAAATCTACATTAAAAAAGAGCCTGTTGTCCTTGATGGAACAGAGATCATCAAGGTTGATATTGATAAGTATCCAAGTAAACACTATGATTATTTTGTCGGTAGTGTCCGTGATATTATCGGACATAAGGATGATGTGGGTATTGATGTTCTTGAAGTCTTAGAATCAATGGATATTGTCTCTGCCTTTCCAGAAGATGTCCTAGAAGAAGCCAATCAGATTCCTGAAAGACCTAGTGAGAAGGATTTGATTGGGCGAGTTGATCTACGTCAAGAGACAACGTTTACGATTGATGGAGCAGATGCTAAGGATTTGGATGATGCGGTTCATATTAAGCTACTTTCTAATGGGCATTTTGAGTTGGGCGTTCATATTGCTGATGTCTCATACTATGTCACAGAAGGCTCCAAACTAAATCGTGAGGCTCTGAAGCGTGGGACTTCAGTGTATGTGACTGACAGAGTTGTTCCTATGCTTCCAGAGCGCTTGTCAAATGGGATATGCTCTCTTAACCCGCAGGTGGACCGCTTAACACAGTCTTGCTTGATGGAGATAGACAGAAAAGGTCGTGTGGTGGATTATCAGATTTGCCAATCAGTGATTAAGACGACCTTTAGGATGACTTATAGTGATGTCAATGCGATTATCGCAGGTCATAAAGAGTTAATGGCAGAGTATGAGCCTATTGTAGATAGTATTCATTATATGGTGGCTCTACATAAGATCTTAGAGAACATGCGCACTCATAGAGGAGCTCTTAATTTTGATACACAGGAAGCTAAGATTATCGTCGATAAACGAGGCGTACCTGTGGATATTCAATTGCGTGAGCGTGGTATAGCGGAGCGGATGATTGAATCATTTATGTTAGCAGCTAATGAAACGGTTGCTGAGCATTTTGCTAAGGCTCACCTTCCCTTTATTTACCGTATCCACGAAGAACCTAAGGCTGAAAAACTGCAAAAGTTTATGGATTATGCGAGCCTTTTTGGGATTGGTATCAGAGGGACAGCGACTAAGATTAGCCAGTCAGCCCTGCAAGACTTTATGACAAAAGTCGAAGGTAAGCCAGGTAGCGACGTTTTATCAATGATGTTGTTACGTTCGATGCAACAAGCTAGGTATTCAGAGCATAATCATGGGCATTATGGGCTAGCAGCTGATTACTATACGCATTTTACTAGCCCTATTAGGAGATATCCTGATTTACTGGTACACCGCATGATCAGAGAGTATCATCACAATAAAGCCCTTAGCGAGCATTTTAGTGCTATTATCCCAGAGATTGCCAAGGAAAGCTCTAGCTTAGAGCGTCGTGCAATTGATGCTGAGCGTATGGTTGAGGCGATGAAAAAGGCTGAGTATATGGAAGAGCATATCGGAGAGAGCTTTGATGCGATCATCTCAAGTGTCGTCAAATTTGGTCTTTTTGTGGAGTTGCCAAATACTATCGAGGGGCTTATCCATATCACTACCTTACCTGAGTTTTATCAGTACAATGAGCGTACCATGTCGCTACAAGGTGAGAAGTCTGGCAAGGTCTTTCGTGTTGGTCAGCCTATTCGGGTGACGCTGACACGAGCAGACAAGGAGACAGGTGATATTGATTTTGCTTATGTGGCTAGTGATTTTGATGTGATTGAAAAAGTAGCTAAACCATCAAAAAACCGAAAGAAATCGCGTCAAGAAAAGCGTCGCAAACCGACTTCTGAGGGCCACAAAAAGCCTAAGAAAGCTTTTTACAAAGGGATAAAAAAGAAGAAAGCTAAAGGAAATAAGTAGAAGGACCAGCAAAGCTGGGCAAGGTGAATCATGGCAAAGGAAAAAGATAATGTTCTTGCCCAAAATAAAAAGGCAAGACATGATTACACAATTGTAGAGACCATTGAGGCAGGGATAGTATTGACAGGAACGGAAATCAAGAGTGTCCGAGCTAGTCGTATCACTTTAAAAGACGGCTATGCACAAATAAAAAATGCAGAAGCTTGGCTTGTTAACGTCCATATCACTCCTTATGAGCAAGGCAATATCTGGAATCAAGATCCTGAGCGTATGCGAAAGCTTTTGCTTAAAAAACGTGAGATTGCTCATCTGGAAAAAGAACTTAAAGGAACAGGGATGACCTTAGTGCCTCTCAAGGTTTATCTTAAAAATGGATTTGCAAAAGTCTTATTGGGGCTTGCTAAAGGGAAACATGACTATGATAAGCGTGAGTCAATTAAGCGCCGTGACCAAAATCGTGATATAGCCCGTCAGATGAAAGCCTTTAATAGTCGTTAAGAAAAAGCTTGAGATTATCTCAAGCTTTTTAGCGTTTTTCTTTGATAATATAGCTAGGGCGTTTTTTCGTTTCGGTAAAGACCTTAGCGAGATATTTTCCGATGATACCAAGACACAAGAGTTGGATACCACCGATAAAGAGGATGATAGAGACAGTACTTGCCCAACCTGAGACAGGATCATTGAAAAGAAGTTTTCGTATCACGATAAATAAAATAGCAATAAAAGAGACCACAAAGCTAAGCGTTCCAATCCATGTTGCGATACTTAGAGGCATTTCAGAGAAATTGACAAAACCATCCATGGAATATTTCAAAAGGCTAAAGAAGCTCCAGCTAGTCTCACCAGCTACACGCTCACGATTCTCAAATTCAATGTAGCAGACGTTAAAGCCAACCCAAGAAAAGATACCTTTTGAAAAACGATTGACTTCTTCTAAAGAGAGAATACTATCTGTGACTTGACGTGTCATCAGTCGAAAATCACGCGCACCATCGACCATCTCGGTATCTGAGACACGATTGATGAGCTTGTAAAAGAGTTTGGAGAAAAAGGAGCGAATAGGTGGCTCACCTTTACGATCGGAGCGACGCGTCCCAACGACATCATATCCTTCTAAGATTTTAGCATACATCTCAGGCAAAAGCTCAGGAGGATCTTGCAGATCAGCGTCCATCACGGTCACCAAATCACCAGTAGCGGCCTCTAGGCCTGCTAATAGCCCAGCTTCTTTTCCGAAATTACGTGAAAAAGAGAGATAGTGGACGTTTTCGTAAGTATCAGCTACTTGGCGAAGTACCTCTAGGGTTTTGTCTTTAGAGCCATCATTGACAAAGATATACTCAAATGATAATTGGTCAGCCAATTGCGCTTCAACAGCTTTAGTTGCATCTAAGAAGGGATGTATCGTTTCTTCTTCGTTATAACAAGGGACAACAATAGATAGTAAGGTCATCACTTTTTCCTTTCAAGGCATTTTACTCCATTTTACCATAAAAAAGGAAGACTCAAAAGAATAAATGTCAGCAATCATTCTCAAATGTGTTATAATAAATAGGATATAATAACACTACTGGAGATGATTATGTTTGATAACATGTCTAAGCGCTATCAGCAGTTGGCAAACTGGCAAAAAGCTGGGCTTATAGGTCTGGCTATTTGCTTGTTTTCGCTAGCTTTGCTATTGCCGCAGCTAAAAACAGGCTCTGTGATTGCAGGAAGTGATTTTCTCTTTCATTACAATCGTTTTTATGAAACCGCTGAGCAGCTAAAAACGGGAAATTTTAGCTATTTTATATCACTTTATGGCTTTAGTGGCTCAGCTCGTATTGTCAATGCGCTATATGGACCTTACTTTGCTTATGTGCAAGGCTTTATTTTGCTGTTAAGTAAGACTTGGTATGGTTATCAGCTCGTATCACGTTTTTTAGTGGCGAGTTTAGCTGGTTTTTCGATGTATGCACTCTTGAGACGGGTGGCGATCAGGCGACGTACGTCTTTATTAGTAGCTCTTTTGTTTATGACGACCTTCTCTATTCAATATTGGAGCTACCGTCAAGGATTTAGTAGTTGGGGAGCAGCTCTTATGCCTTGGTGCTTGATTCCAGCCATTGATTTTTTAAAGACAGGTCAAGTCAAGGTACTACGTTTAGCTATAGCAGTAGCCCTAATGACACAAGTCCATATGCTTAGCGCTTTTATGCTGATTCTCATGTACTTACCGTTTTATCTTTATGGGTTTATCAAAAGTCAAGAAAAAGTGCAGGTTATTCTAAAAGGGCTTTTGGCAGTCGTCTTATGTCTGCTGCTTAGCGCCAATATCTGGGCTGCTATGATACAAGTGGCTGGTCACAATACCTTAGTTCAGCCCTTCATCAACGCTAAACTCTATATTATGACAGTTAATCAGCGTAGTATTGAGTGGCTGATTACCCCACTACCATTACTGTTTATACTGTTGTATGCCTTATCTTTTAGCTTTAGGCATTGGCGACATTATGATGGGCTTTTAAGAGTGACTACGGCTACCTTTTTTATGTTCTTAGTGCTCTCAAGTAGCATCTTTCCTTGGTATGAGGTCAATAAGCTTCAGCTAGGTTTGGTCAATTTGATTCAGTTTCCATTTCGATTGTTCATTCCAACGACGATTTTACTGTTATTATTGATGGCTTTAATCATTGAGCGTTATTTTGAGCGTAAGCACGCACGCTTTTTATTATGTTTGTTGCTCTTAGCTACTAGTTTTGCTTATGGTCAAACCTATAAGCAATCTATGGCGAAAATCAATATTAGTCGTCCTGTTAAAAATGGAAAACACCAGTTTGTCTTAGGCACTAATGCTCAGGTGCGTGAGAGTTTTCATAGTCAAGATTTATCTGATTTATTGAATGTAGTCGTCAAATCTACACCTGATTATCTCCCTATGCAAAAGGGCAATACAGAAAACAAATATAATCTCTATGAAAAACATGTCCTAGCCAATCGTACAGCTTTTCAAGAAGAGCAAGTAGGAGACAGTTTACGTGTGACATGGACAGCAGATAAAGCAGGCAAGGTGGATTTACCTATTGTCAAATATAGAGACACAAGGTTGGTTTTAAATGGCAAGGAGCTGACGTCTAGTGATTATAGCCAGACGGGTATAGGGACAGTCAGTGTGATGCAGAAAGCTGGCGAAAACACGTTGGAAGTGACCTATCGTGTGAGCTGGTTGCCATATTTGTTAGTCGCTAATGGCTTTATGTGGTTACTATGTTTGTTTTATTGCCTCTATCAGAAATTAAAAAAAGCGTAAGAAAAATCCTTCACAAAAGTGAAGGATTTTTTTAAAAACGTTTTAGACTGATGACCTCAATCTTATAGCCATCTGGGTCTGTAATAAAGTAGTACATCTTAGGACGGCCAGGAAGTCCTGATAAGTCAGTGATAGGGTAGCCTGCTGCTTGATGCTTGCGGTGACTGTCTTCTAAATCTTCTACCCCAACAGCGATATGCCCATAGCCATTGCCTAAATCATAAGCTTCATGGTTATAGTTATAGGTTAGTTCTAATTCATAATTGGGGTCGTCTTCTAGTGCTAAGTAAACCAAGGTAAATTGGTGCTCAGGAAAGTCATTGCGACGTACTTCCTTAAAACCTAGTGCTTTTTGGTAAAAATCAAGTGATGCTTCTAAGTCTTTCACACGGATACAAGTATGTAAAAATGGCATAATATCTCCTTTTTAGAGTTGATTGCTATTCACCCAGCTAATAACGGTGTTTCTCTCTTTTTTATGGCGTGGGTGTTTGGGGTTATGTTTGCGGTAGCCAAAAGATACCATACATGAGATGGCTTCTTTGTCAGGGTTGATAAGCTGATGGTTGGCTAAAATCGTGTTGACTTTTGCATAGTTGAAACCTTCAATAGGACAGGAATCAATCCCGATTAGTCGTGCAGTGCTTATCATATTGGCAAGAGCGATATAGGTTTGTTTACTGGCCCAATCCCAGAGGTATCTTTTATCAGCCGAGATACCCATATCGGTAGTCTGAAAGGTCTTGTAGCGCTTGAGGCGCTCTGCTATTTGACTCTCATCTAAGCCACGGCGCTCAAGGCTATCTTTGACGTTTTCGCTATCATAAGCTACCTCTTTTTGAGCAAGTAAGAGGACAAAGTGACTGGCGCTCTCTAGTTGAGGGACAGCTCCCCAAGAAACGTCTTTTAGCTCTTTGGCAAGCTTTTTGATACTAGGGCGATCAAGTACAATAAAGCGCCAAGGTTCAAGTCCTATGGAAGAAGGGCTTTGCCAAGCAGCGTCTAAAATAAAGTCCATATCGCTTTTAGGAATAGCTTTGTCATTATAGCGGCGAATGGAGACGCGGTCTTGATAAATCTCTTTGAGGAGGTCTTTGGATAATGATTTAGTCATAGTATCTCCTTGGTTATTAGAAGCTTGTTAGCCTTCAAAATAACGTAATTCCTTTGGTGTCTGTGTAAATGGTTTGAAGCCGTCTTTATCGACATAGCCACAATCTTCGATACGCACGCCAACCTTACCAGGAATATAGATGCCAGGCTCAATGGAGAAGCACATACCTTCTTCGATGATGAGGTCGTTACCTTCCATGATAGAGGGATATTCATGGACATCCATACCAATACCGTGACCAAGGCGATGATTGAAGTACTCTGCGTAGCCCGCTTTTTGGATGACATCTCTAGCTGCCTTATCAATCTCACAAGCTCGAACACCAGGTTTGACAAAGTCTTGGGCAGTGAGCTGAGCCTCTAGGCAAAGCTCATAGATGTCTTTTTTAAATTGGTCAGGCTGACCTACGGCAACGGTACGTGTCATATCTGAAGCGTAGCCTTTATACATGACACCTAAGTCAAAGAGCAAGAGTGCATTGTTTTCAATCCTATTTTTAGAGGGTTCACCATGAGGGTCAGCAGCGTTGTTGCCTGTAAGGACCATAGTATCAAAGCTCATTTTTTGAATGCCTTGCGCTTTCATACCAAACTCGATTTCAGCTAAAATATCAGTCTCTGTCTTAGCGAGTGAAATCGCCTCAAAGCCGATATTGACAGCTTTGTCGGCATAATCACCAGCGATAGTCATGGTTTTAATCTCATCTGCTGACTTGATCAAGCGCATCTGCTGAATAAAGGGTGTTAGATTCTCAAAGCGACCCGCAAATACAGATTCTAAACCTTTGAATTTGCTGACGTTAAGATGATCAAATTCAGCGAAAATACGCTTAGCACCTAGAAAAGGGAGTTGTTTGGTTAGGACCTCCCAAGGATTTTGAGCATCAAAATAACCAATGACAGAAAAAGGTAGCTGACGACTGGCTTTTTCAAGCTCCAGACTAGGGACGAAAATGACTGGCTCATAATCAAGATAGACAAACAAGAAGAGTTGGCGCTCATGCGGATCACACGAAAAGCCAGTGAGGTAATTGATTGTCACAGGATCAGAGAGGACAGCAAGACTAGCTTCTTTTGAGGCTAGATAAGATCTTAATTGAGCGATTTTAGACATAAATACCTTCTTTCTGTCTACTATTTTTTCAAAAAAAATAGGAAAAATCAAGTCTTTAGAGGGGAGAAACGTTAAAAAAAATGATTTTGCCAAGTCATATTGACAGCTTTTAGATATTTGTCTAAAAAAGATATAAAAGGTAGCTGAGTGTCTTTTAGGTAGAAAGTGTCAATCCCTTGCTACAAGCGATTTGACAGCTTCATCAAGAAAAGTGACAAATTTTCCAAAAAAATTAAGCCAAACACTTGAAAGCGTTTATAATTCATGTTAGAATTTTAGTGAAAGCGGAGTTTTCAAATGGAGAATAGCTAAGTCTATTGTAAATAATAAATAGATTTTCACATACATGAGAAGAAAGGATAAGAATTGCTTATGAATACTGATGATACGATTACGATTTATGACGTCGCAAGAGAAGCTGGCGTGTCTATGGCGACTGTTAGCCGTGTTGTTAATGGCAACAAAAATGTCAAGGAAAATACAAGGCAGAAGGTTTTAGAAGTCATTGAGCGTTTAGATTACCGTCCGAATGCTGTTGCACGCGGCTTAGCAAGCAAAAAAACAACCACAGTTGGCGTTGTTATTCCTAATATTGCTAATGCTTATTTTTCCAATTTAGCCCGTGGTATTGATGATATTGCTGCCATGTACAAGTACAATATCGTCCTAGCCTCAAGCGATGAGGATGACGAAAAAGAAATCAATGTGGTTAATTCCCTACTAGCCAAACAGGTAGATGGCATTATCTTTATGGGTTACCATTTGACAGAGAAGTTACGTGTGGAATTTTCACGCTCACGTACTCCTATTGTCTTAGCAGGTACGGTTGATTTGACAGGGGAGCTTCCAAGTGTCAACATTGACTATAAAAAAGCAGTCGGCGATGTGATTGACTTACTCGCTAAGACAAATGATCAGATCGCTTTTGTATCTGGACCAATGATTGATGATATCAATGGTAAGGTACGTCTTGATGGTTACAAGGAAGGTCTTAAACGTAACAAACTTACTTTTAAAGAAGGTTTGGTTTTTGAGGCAAAATACCATTATCAAGACGGCTACAACCTAGCTCAGCGTGTCCTAAATTCTGGAGCGACAGCCGCTTATGTGGCTGATGATGAGCTAGCAGCAGGACTTCAAAATGGTTTGTTTGCAGCTGGGAAGTCAGTGCCAGAAGACTTTGAAATCATCACCAGCAATGACTCACCAGTCACGCAGTTTGCACGACCCAACCTCAGCTCAATTAGTCAGCCTGTCTATGATTTAGGGGCTGTGAGTATGCGCATGCTGACCAAAATCATGCACAAGGAAGATTTAGAGGAAAAAGAGATTTTCCTTAATCACGGTTTGGTTAAGCGTGGCTCAACTCGTTAAGAAAAAAGACCAGAAGTTAGTTACTTTTGGTCTTTTTCTTGCTGAAAAAAAAGAAAAAATACGCTATAATGATAAGTATTATGACAAATACAAAACTTAGAGTCAATATGCTGAGCTCTAGCGAAAAAGTACCAGGACAGGGTGTGTCAGGTGCTTATCGGGAGCTGATGCGTTTATTAAAGCGTGACGCTAGTGACCAGTTGTTATTGACAGAAAATCAGCGTGTCGTTGCAGATATTACGCATTATCATACGATTGATTTTCCTTTTTACCTATCGACTTTTGCCAAAGCGCGCGTGGGACGTCGTATTGGTTATGTGCATTTTTTGCCAGATACGCTAAAAGGTAGTTTAAAAATTCCTGCTTTTTTGAGCCCTTTAGTGGCTAAATATGTGACTAGTTTTTATAACCGTATGGACCATCTCGTAGTGGTGAATCCTAGTTTTATTGATGATTTGGTGGCATTTGGTATCAGGCGCGATAAGATTTCCTACATTCCAAATTTTGTCAATAAAGAAAAATGGTTTAGGCCTTCTCAAGAAGAGATAGGTCAACTCCGTCATAAGTACGGCTGGCAAGATAAGGACTTTGTGGTACTTGGTGCAGGGCAAATTCAAAAACGAAAAGGCATAGATGATTTTGTCGCTTTAGCTAAGGAACATCCTGATATTGAATTTGTCTGGGCTGGTGGTTTTTCATTTGGTGGCATGACAGATGGTTATGACAAATATAAAAAACTGATGAAACACCCTCCTAACAATCTGACTTTCACAGGTATTGTTGATGCCGATGAGATGAGACAGCTCTATGGGGCGTGTGATGTCTTTTTATTGCCAAGTTTCAATGAACTGTTTCCTATGACCATCTTAGAGGCAGCCGCTTGCGGTGCTCCTGTTATGCTCCGTGATTTGGAGCTTTATCGTATTATTTTAGAGGGTATGTATTTCCCAGCTAAGGATAAGGCAGCCATGGGTGCAGGTCTCCTAGAATTAAAGCAAAACACTCAGCAATTAGAGCACTTAAAAGAACAGTCAGCTTTGATTTCAAAGACTTACTCTGAGGAGCGTTTGCTTGAGATTTGGTTAGACTTTTATCAGCAACAAGCTAAATTACACACACAGGAGAGTTAGCATGCGTATTGGTTTATTTACAGATACTTATTTTCCCCAAGTCTCAGGTGTTGCAACAAGTATTCGGACGCTAAAGGAAGAGTTGGAAAAACAAGGACATGATGTCTATATTTTTACTAGCACTGACCCTGAGGTTAAGCGTTATGAGGACCCCACTATTATTCGTCTGCCAAGTATTCCGTTTGTGTCGTTTACCGATAGGCGTGTCGTTTATCGTGGCTTGATGTCTTCTTATAAGATTGCCAAAGACTATCAGCTAGATATCATCCATACACAGACGGAATTTAGTATGGGGCTTTTGGGCAAATGGATTGCAAGTGCTCTTCATATCCCTGTTGTGCATACTTATCATACGCAATACGAAGATTATGTCGGCTATATTGCTAAAGGTCGCTTGATAAAGCCAGGGATGGTCAAATACATCATTAGAGGCTTTATGAGTGATTTAGATGGTGTGATTTGTCCATCACGTATTGTCTTAAATCTCTTAGAGGGCTATCATGTCCGTATCCCTAAGCGTATCATTCCCACAGGAATTGCTGTGGAAAACTATATTCGTGAGGACATTAGCCAAGCTGATAGACATCGTCTTCGTAGTGAGCTGGGGATTGCAGAAGATGAGACTATGCTGATGAGTCTATCTCGTGTCTCGTCTGAAAAAAATATTCAGGCTATTGTCAAGAGTCTGCCTAGCATTCTCTCTAAAAATGACAAGGTTAAGCTTGTCATCGTAGGTGATGGTCCTTATCTTGAGACCTTGAAGGACTTATCGCATTCTCTTGACTTAGATGAGCATATTGTCTTTACAGGAATGATTGCCCATGATAAAGTAGCCTATTATTATAAAGCGTGTGATTTCTTTATCTCAGCGTCCACTAGCGAAACACAGGGGCTGACTTACATTGAGAGTCTAGCGAGTCGCAGACCTATCATTGCGCAATCTAATCCTTATTTAGATGATGTCATTGATCATAAAATGTTTGGGACACTCTATGAGCATGAAGAAGATCTTGCTGATGCTGTGTTAGACGCGATCGCTGATACACCAGCCATTACAGATGCTAGGTATCAAAAGAAGCTCTATGCTATTTCTGCCCAGCATTTTGCGCGCTCTGTCTATAGTTTTTATTTGGATGTGTTGATTTCTCAGGAAAATCGCAAGCACAAAAAATTATCGTTGACGGTTAAAAAAGAAGGAACTGGCTTTACACGCACAGCTGTTAGGTTGCCTAAGCAAGTCATTAAGTTGACAGGCACAACTTCTAAAAAAGTAGTTCGTGCGCCTAAGCGCTTGATCAGTTCTCTAAAAGATTTTCTAGATTAAAAAAAGACTTGGTAACCCAAGTCTTTTTAGTCTGTTATTGATTTGAAGTGGCTTGTGCAATCATATCATTAAAGCGTTGTAATTGCTTATCTGTCATATGTGTCTTTTCTTCTGCAAAGAGACTGTCGAGCTGCTCTTTTGTAAAGTCTGAGGCTGTTTCTTGGATAGAATTGTAGAGGTTTTCAAATTCCTCATCACTCATCTTGTAGTTTTGCTCAAGCGAACTATTGAGTTGGGTCTCTGATAAGACTGAGCTCGCTTCAGGTGCTTGTGGCTCGACATAGTCTGATTGATTCAGAGTAAGCTTAGCTTCTAGTGTAGAGATACCAAGAGTCGAGCTATCTTTAAAGACTAGAGAAGCTGTCGCAGAGAGCTTACCATCTTTTGTTTCGGTGATGCGCAGACTAGATTTGTCAGAGAGATGAGAAGAGAGGTAATCACCTAGTTTTTGACCTTCCTCTAAATCCAACTCTTCTTGCAGTTGATTTAGCAACTTAGCCACTGTTGTTGTGGTCAGGGTAAGGATACTATCGTCACCAGATAGGCTAAAATCATTGTCATCGAGAGAGTCTAGCCAAGAATGATCGGATGAAAAATCCTCACTCCAATTATAATCGTGGTCTGAGATATCAGAGACATTGACATATTTGCCTGAAAAATCTTGAGTCTCAAAAGTGATAGGGTTAGCTTCGATAGCATTTTGCAGATGGACAAGGGCATCTAGGTTGACGTAAGTGTCATTACCGATGATGGTCATTTTGTAGTCTGGAAGAGTGCTATCTAGCTCTGAGAGATTTAGGGCAAAATCAGCTTTTTTGCCTTTAGACGAGACATTGCTTTTAGCTGTAAAGGATTTATTGACCCAGTTTTGTAGGTCACTGTTATCACCTGTTATCTTAGTGATAGTCGTTGTCAGCGTGTAGGATTGATTAGTCTGAGAGCTGTTTTCATCCAAGCGAGAGATGAAGGTCTCTTTAGCGCTTTTACCACAGGCAACTAATACAAGAAGCAAGGGCAAAAGGATTAGTAATTTTAGTTTTTTCATGTGTCCTTTTCCTCATCAAGCGCTAGAGGTAGCTAGGCTTGACTATTTCGTAACATTTTTGAGTGTCTGGAATTTTCCGTTTTTCACCTCTGTAAAGCCTTGCTCTTTGAGAGCATTAGAGCTCGACTTATAGCTGATATAGGCCACTTTAGCGTTAGGATTTGAGGCTTGACTTTGTGCACCAGCAAGCGAAACCACTTTGTTAGGATCAGCTTTAGTATAGTCGATGACGACTTTTTCAAGGACATAATGATCCCTATAAGTAAGGGTTTCAGTCACTCCTTTGATGTCCTGATAAGATTTTTGGACTTGGCTAAGTTGTTCCTTGATAACCTCTAAATCATCTGTCCCAGTGCTTTCTTTAAGGGCAGCATAGCCAATACGGTTTTCAGTGGTTTGCTTGATGACTTTATCACTGTCTTTTTTGGTGTAAAAAGTCACGCGAATATCCGTTCCATCTTCTTCATTAAAGAGTTGGAATTGTTTTTTTTGCGTCGCATTAGCCATAACGCGTGGGCTAATAATGACAGCTGCAGCTGTCAGGGCGACAAGTGTTGTAATCAGTTTTTTGGTGTGTTTACGGGATTTAGCCATAACACTCTCCTCTCTAGTGTACCATAAGATAGTCAATTGAGCTAATAAATAAAGCTCCATCAAGTCAACAAAATGCTTACTGCTCAAGCTTTCAGTAAGCGATAACATACATTTATAGTCTAGACTTTTTAGGAGATAATGTCAATGAAAAACGATGACATTTTAAGGAAAGATCTTGCCTTAAAAAATAATAATAAATGCTTGGAAAAATGAAGCTATCTATGGTATAATGTTGGGTGAAGACACGTTAGGTGATGGTCTATCTTTATGAGCGAGCGCTGGTTGGTGAAAAGAGCGCAAGGTAGTTTTACTTGATACTCCTTCCTAGATCTTGTGAAAACATAAGAGGATAGCAACCTTATAGCTAGTAGAGGTCTTGCGATTGTTAATGGCAGGATAAATGAAGGTGGAACCACGTTGCGACGTCCTTTTAGGAGTGTCGTTTTTTTATTGTTTTCAAAAACAGAGGTGAGACATGGACTTAAAAGAGTTAAAAAAGCGTAGCTTAGCCATCAGAGAAGCTTATAGAGAGCTAGAGCTAAAGCACCATCAAAAAGCTTGGACTATCGAAGAGGACTTACTAGCCTTATCTAATGACATCGGCAATCTTAATCGCCTAGCTATGACAAAGCTAGGACGTTATTATGATGAGACACCCTATTCTTTGGAGCAAAAGCTGGTTGAGAATATCTGGTGGTTAGTCGAGTTGTCAGAGCGCCTCTCCATTGATTTAGAAGGGGAAATGGAAGCCTTTTTAGCTGATAGAGAAGCTCATCTAAGCGTGCCAAAAGAAGATTAAGGAGATACATATGATTAACATTACTTTTCCAGACGGTGCTACTCGTGCTTTTGAGTCTGGTGTGACAACTGTTGAGATTGCTGAGACTATCAGCAAGTCACTAGCTAAAAAAGCTCTTGCAGGAAAGTTAAATGGTCAGTTGATTGATACGACACGTCCCATTGAGACAGATGGTAGCCTTGAGATTGTGACGCCTGAGCATGAGGATGCTCTTGCTATTTTACGTCACTCTGCTGCTCACCTTTTTGCACAAGCTGCGCGCAGACTTTTCCCAGATATCCATTTAGGTGTGGGACCTGCCATTCAAGATGGTTTTTACTATGATACTGATAATGCAGCAGGGCAAATCTCAAATGAAGATCTTCCTCGTATTGAAGAGGAGATGAAAGTCATTGTCAAAGAAAATTTCCCAAGCATCCGTGAGGAAGTCACTAAAGAAGAAGCGCGTGAGATTTTTAAAAACGATCCTTACAAGTTAGAACTTATCGAAGAGCATTCAGAAGATGAGGGAGGCTTGACGATTTACCGTCAGGGTGAGTATGTCGATCTTTGCCGTGGTCCACACGTGCCATCAACAGGTCGTATCCAAGTCTTTCACTTGCTTAATGTCGCTGGTGCTTACTGGAGAGGCGATAGCGACAACGCGATGATGCAGCGTGTCTATGGGACAGCTTGGTTTGATAAAAAAGATCTTAAACACTATCTCAAAATGCGAGAAGAAGCTAAAGAGCGTGATCATCGTAAATTAGGTAAAGAGCTTGACTTGTTTATGATTAGCCAAGAAGTCGGACAAGGCTTGCCGTTTTGGTTGCCAAATGGTGCAACCATTCGTCGCACACTTGAGCGCTATATCACTGATAAAGAGCTTGCATCAGGCTATGAGCATGTCTATACACCACCGCTTGCTTCTGTTGAACTTTATAAGACGTCGGGACACTGGGAGCATTATCAAGAAGATATGTTTCCAACTATGGATATGGGAGACGGAGAGGAATTTGTCCTTCGTCCGATGAACTGTCCTCATCATATCCAAGTCTATAAAAATCACGTTCGCTCTTATCGTGAATTGCCAGTGCGTATTGCAGAGCTTGGTATGATGCACCGCTATGAAAAATCAGGAGCTCTTTCAGGACTTCAACGTGTACGTGAGATGACCTTAAATGATGGTCATATCTTTGTCACACCAGAGCAGATTCAAGAAGAATTTAAGCGTGCTCTCAAGTTGATTATTGATGTCTATGAAGACTTCAACCTGACAGATTATCGTTTCCGCTTATCTTATCGTGATCCTAAAGACACTCACAAATATTATGATAATGATGAGATGTGGGAACATGCTCAAAGTATGCTCAAAGGGGCTATGGATGAGATGGAGCTTGAGTATTTTGAAGCTGAGGGTGAGGCTGCCTTTTACGGGCCTAAGCTAGATATTCAAGTCAAGACAGCCCTTGGTAATGAGGAGACTCTCTCAACTATTCAGCTAGACTTTCTCTTGCCTGAGCGTTTTGACCTTAAATACACAGGAGCAGATGGTGAAGAGCACCGTCCTGTGATGATTCACCGTGGGGTCATCTCGACTATGGAGCGCTTTACAGCCATTCTTATTGAGACTTATAAAGGTGCCTTCCCAACATGGCTGGCACCACAACAGGTGACTATCATCCCTATTTCAAACGAAGTACACACAGACTATGCTTGGCAAGTAGCCAATACTCTTCGTGATAAGGGCATTCGTGTTCAAGTGGATGAGCGTAACGAAAAAATGCAGTACAAGATTCGTCAAAGTCAGACTCAAAAAGTACCTTACCAGCTCATCGTAGGTGATAAGGAAATGGCAGACGGTACTGTTAATGTCCGTCGTTATGGTAGCAAGGAGACTCACACAGAGTCAGTAGCTGACTTTGTTGAGACTATCCTAGCTGATATTGCAAGAAAATCACGTCCACAAGAAGATTAAAAAAGAGGTGCTTGGCACCTCTTTTTAGTGTTTTAGAGAGTAGGTAGTATGTTAGAGGTTGAGGTGATTTATGCTATAATAGAGCTAACAAGGTGATGTGAGGAGAGATTGGGATGAGAGATGTCAGAGGGCAAAAAGTGTATTTGGAAAGACTGCCACTTGGCTTTTCTGGTTTGGTGCTGGCAACACTGGCTTTAGGACGCCTACTAGATAGGGTTTCGCCTGTCTTACACCTTGGCTTATTGGTCATAGGTGGATTGGCCTTGTTCTTTTTCATCGTCAAATTGCTCCTAACGCCACAGGCGACTTTGAAGCAGCTGGAAAATCCTGTGCAAGCCTCCTCTTTTGCCCCTTTTTTCATGGGCTTGTTGCTGTTTATAGCAGACTTGCCTTTGCCAAAGGCATTGGGGCTTGGCTTATGGTATTTGGTTGCCTTAGCATTCTTACTTTACTTACCCTTTTTTACCAAGCGCTTTGTCTTTGAACGGTGGGATTTACAAGCGGTCTATCCGACTTGGTTTATCGTCTATATTGGTGTGTCTATGATTGCCATCTCAGGTAGTCAATGGGAAGATTATCTTCTTGGACGCTGGGTATTACTTTTGGCGAGTAGCTTGTATCCTATCATGATAGGTCTTGTCTTTTGGCGATTAAGAAAGCATGGTATAGAAGAAGCTAAAAAACCCTTGCTTGCTGCGATTGCTGCGCCGACGGCTATTTTACTGACAGGTTATTTATCCCTTCCAGAAGCGCCAAATCCATATATGCTCTATCCCTTCTTAATCCTCTCCCAACTTATCTACGCTTATGTGCTAGGTCTTTTGATTCACTTGTCAAGACGCCTGCGATCGCTTTATTATACAGTGTTTTCCTTTCCTTTAGTCAGTACTAACACAGCTCTTAGTTTAGCTCTTGAGCGTACGAAGATTGGGCAGTATCCTTTTGTGTCATGGC
This sequence comes from Streptococcus lishijunsis, assembly GCF_047290665.1. Classification (NCBI taxonomy): domain Bacteria; kingdom Bacillati; phylum Bacillota; class Bacilli; order Lactobacillales; family Streptococcaceae; genus Streptococcus; species Streptococcus lishijunsis. The sequence continues at coordinate 203,186 of NZ_JBLBUC010000001.1, forward strand.
TAAATGCCGTAGAGATGCTAGTCACAAGCCTTGCCGTTCTTTATATCTGGTATGTCGTGCTAGGAGAGTTGGCAAGTCAAAAATAGTTAGATAAGACTTGAGAAAGTCATTCGTTTTAAACAAGGACCTAGAAAGTTTTTCTAGGTTTTTTTGATAGTTGTGGTTTTGCCTTACTTTTGCCACAGTTTTGACGTTTATAGGTAGCGACATTTTGACGTCTTTTCGCTATACTATTAGAAGATGTTATCTAGTAGAGGAGGGCTTTATGGCTTTAGTGTATATTGCAGATGATGAGAAAAATATTAGGGAGTTGCTAGCCTCTTTTTTGAGGGATGAAGGGATTGAGGTGAGTATTTTTGAGACAGGTGACCAGCTCTTGTTGGCTTTTTTAGAGCGTCCCTGTGATGTGGTGATATTAGACGTTATGATGCCAGGTAGCAGTGGCTTTGAAACAGCTAGACATATTCGTAAGCGTTCTGATGTGCCTATTATTTTATTGACTGCTAGAGACAGTGATAGTGACTTTGTCGAAGGGTTCTCTTCGGGTGCTGATGATTATTTTAACAAGCCGTTTTCGCCACTCAAGCTTACGCTTAGGATAAAGGCTATCCTCTCACGCTCATCTACGCCTAAAGACAGCGCACAAGACCTATCTTATCATGGTTTAGTGCTCTCTAGTAAAGACCGCTCTGCCTCGTATGATAATAGAGCTATCAAGCTGACCAATACAGAATTTGAGCTCTTAAAGTGCTTACTAATAAAGCCAGAAGAAGCTGTGTCACGAGATGAATTACTCAACACCGTCTGGGGCTATGAGAGCGATGTGGAGACTAGAGTGACGGATGATACGATTAAGCGTTTGCGTAAAAAATTGAGAGGAGTAGAGAGTCATGTCCTTATTGAGACAGTTTGGGGCTATGGTTTCAAACTTCATTACAAGGCTTAGGAAAAAGGATAAAAAACACCATCTGACACTTCGGACAACGCTTTTTGTCCAACCCTTAGCCATTATCTTACTAGCGTTTATAGCCATAGTCGTGGTCTTTAATATAGCACTGTCTTATTTTATCAATGAACAAGCAGATAGTGCTATTGATAATCAATATCAAATGTTAGATGCGCTCTTTTTAGGAAAAAGTGTCCCTAGCCAATCACGTATGACTATTTTTGCGACAACCTATATGATTGTCGATAGTGACTTTAAGACGCAGTACATTTCGACGTCTATGGATGATGTTGAAGATGATGCTGTCTCTGAAGAGATTGCAGGCTATCTTTATCAGCATGATAAGGCGTTTCCTTTTGAAGAGGATTTTGATGACGTTGACGATAGAGATGAAAGGGAGTTTGTTGCCCCTCAAAAAGTCGCAAGGACGGTAACGCTCGATGATAAGACCTATGTGCTTGAGATGGCGACTTATGTCGGAAAGCTTAGTGATTATTATATTTCGGCTAGTCAAGGTGAGTTGGCTAAGCCCTATTATGTATTTGTTTTTGTCGATATTACGCCTGCTCGCTACATGAGTGTCTGGGTGAGTATTGTCCTTTTGGTTTTGATGGGGGTGACAGGACTTTTGGCTAGCCTTTTGGTTTATGTGACATCTAAGAAGCTTGATAATGCCTTTAGTAGCCTGAGTGCTGATATAACACGTGTCGGCAATGGTGAGATGAGAGAGGTCAAAATGCTTCCTTATCACGAGTTCAATGAGGTCTTGGCTACGGTAGATCGTATGAGTCAGATGATTGATGCGAATCGGCGTAGTCAGCAGATCTTCTTTCAAAATGCCTCTCATGAGTTGAGAACACCCCTCATGTCTATCCAAGGTTATGCTGAGGGCTTGCGTGAGGGCGTTATCAAAGATAGCCAAGCAGCAGCTGATGTCATTTATCAAGAAAGCCAAAAAATGGGCGAGTTGGTGGATGACATCTTGACCCTCTCTAAGATGGAAACAACGCAGACAAAACTTCATTTAGAGTCCCTTGTTCTGGATGACTTGCTTTATGATGTCAGCTGGCGTCTCAAGCAAAAAGCGGATGCTAAAGGTATTTCTTTTAGGCATGATTTTCAGGATGAGGGCGTTGAGATACTGGTGGATGAGAGTCTGTTTGAGAGAGCAATGTTAAATATCCTCTCTAATGCGGTGCGCTATGCTAAAACATATATTAGCATCACCACTTGTCAAAAGCAGCAGGCTGTTTTAATTGGTATCAGTAATGACGGCCCTGCTATTGCTGAGGATGACTTAGAGCATTTGTTTGAGCGTTTTTATAAGGGTAAAGATGGCCATTTTGGTATCGGGTTATCCATAACCAAGGACATCATTGAGCGTCACCAAGGACAGATAGAGGTGACATCTTCAAAAGAGCAGACGACCTTTAGCATTTATCTGCCTCAAAAAAGGTAATTTGCCACAAGTCTGCCACACTTTTTCCACGATATGACCGAGAATTGCAGTAGCCTTCAAGCTATAATAAGAGTATCAATTAGGAAAAACAGAGGTAAGAACAATGGCATTTAAAGATAATGTGAAAACGCGTGCTCAAAAACTTCAAAAAAGTATGACCAAAAATTGGAAAAAGACCCTTCTTTTCAGTGCAGCTTTCTTAGCCGTTGGTGGCGCAGGTGTGATGATTGGCAGTCGTACGACGGAGTTTGCGACAGAATTTAGAGAAGCAACTGGTGATAGTGACTCCTTTATGGGCAATATGCCACAAGAGCAAATGGGGGCTAACATGAGTGGTCAAGGTGATGGATACTTTGATGATCGTGATGAGCAAAATAGCACATCTTATCATTATGAGACGACTATGACCTATGATGAATGGACTAAGGCTGTCAATAACTCTAGCCTGTCGTCAGAAGACAAGAAGACCTTCTTAGCAGCTCTTGAGAAGACCAAGGACAATATCAATAAAGTTGCCTCACTTAATACAGAGTGGGAAAAACTCTATACAGACAACTTTTATAACTTAGAATCTGAATTTTCAAGCCTTATGTCAAAACATAAGAATCTGTGGGCTAAGATTGACGAACATGTAGATAGCCTAGGTGAGCTTGATACAGATGACTTTGTCGATATCAAGCAAGCCATCAATCGCTCAAGTCTATCTGATAGCGAGAAGTCAGACTTGTTAGCTGACTTGGATAGCTTAAAATCCCTAAAAGAACAGTATTCTAAGGCCTATGCGACCTATGTCGAAAAATCAGCGTCTCTAGAAGAAGAGCTAAGAACAGCACAAAATGCGATTCAAACGACTCTAAAAGACAACAAGGTCACAAGTACGATGCTCTCAGAAGTCTTTGGTGGTGGTCATGACAAACACCGAGACTTTGATGATGATGACCATGATTCAGATGATGACAATGATTGGTTCTAAAGAAAAGCTCACATCTTTTGATGTGAGCTTTTTGCTTTTTCTTTGTTATAATAAAGAAAAGGAGATTACATGCGACAGACTTATCATCTCAAGATTCGCTCACAAGAGGATTTCTATCACTACTATCAGCACTACAAAGCCGCCTTGTTTTGGTGTCGGTTTGGCTTTGACCTCACGACCTGCCAAGATTTATTGCTTTTAGGACTTGACCCTAGGGAACATCAGATTGGCTCTAAGACCTTTAGGTATTTTTGGTCCAAGACTAAGACTTGGACAGCTAAAGAGCGCTTGCAGTTTTTCTTGGATGTCTTGGAGATGCCAGACGAGCTATCAGGGCGTTTAGAAGAAAATAGAGAGCTCGTGGCTCGTTTTGATCCTTCTCTAGCCCCGCATGATCGTCTTTTTTTAGACTTGGCTGATTTGGTGGATAAGGCTTTTCCCAAAAGAAGTCTGGCTCTTGAAGGGCGCCTAGAGAGACGAATTCATCAGTTGCGTTATGTTTTATCAAGCCAGCAAGCCGAATTTGTTCGTTGTCATTATCAAAAAGAGGGGATGTCTGATGCTTTGGCGCTAGCCAGGTATCTAAAGACCCTACCACGAAAGCGGTACGCTTTTAGGCACTCGTCACGTCTGCATAATAAAAAAAGGTTCAACAAGGGTAGCTGGTCTTTTCCTGAAGGCAAGGAGAGCTATAATATTAAGATTTTGATAGATTTTCATACAGAGTTTATTCTCTCTAGTTGTGGGTATTTTTTAAATGAAGTTGATGCTCGTGTGCTCAGAGAAGCAGGTATTGTCAATGGAGCGAGTTTTAATTATGGTAATGTTGGTGCACGTCATTGGGATTTAGATGTGACGACGATTCGACCGCACGACCCTATGTTTCGAAATCGTATCGCTAGAGCCTACCGTGCTCCTAATACGACCTATTTTCCTTTGTCAAAAGACTATCATAAGAAGTACCCCAATAGTCAATTTAGCCACACAGGTGCTTTTTCGACAGAGGGTAAGAGCCTGTATTATAAGCTAAAACAAGCCAAGACAGCTTTTAAGCGTCTGTTAAAAAACGTCTAAAATAAAAAACACCCTAAGGTGTTTTTATTATTCAGCAGCTTCTTCCCAGCGTTTTGCTAAGCGACGCGAGAAGCTTGAGATAGCGAAGTTAATGATAAAATAAAGTCCAGCGACGATACCATAGAGGGTAAAGACTTGGTCCACTTCAAAATAGCGCCCCATCAGGATTTGACTCTTGCCAAAAAGCTCCTGGATAGCAATGACTGAATAAAGAAGTGAGGTGTCTTTGATGACGGTGACAAATTGTGAGATAATGGCTGGAAGCATTTTTCGAAAAGCTTGTGGAAAGATGATATAGACAAAAATTTGCCATTGTCTAAAACCTTGAGACAAGCCTGCCTCGGTCTGACCAGGGTCGATAGCATTTAGCCCCCCACGAATGATTTCCGCTAAAGCAGCGGAGGTAAAGACCGTAAATGATGTGATTCCTGCAGGGGTTGACTTCATTTGAAAGACAAGAAAAATGATGAAAATCCACAAGAGGTTGGGAACATTACGGACAAATTCGATATAGATACTAGCTGTCCATTTGAGTAAGGGGTTGTGGCTATTGCGCATAACAGCCAAGATAATCCCAAAAATCATAGACAAGATAATCGCAAAAAACGAAATATATAAGGTCAGTCCTAATCCCTCAAGGATAAAGAGGAGATTGGTTTTAGTGAGTATTGCTGACATAAGCTCCTCCTAAAGTGAGTATGATTCTTTATTGGCATTTTCCATACGGCGTGCCCAAGTGGCAAGTGGAAAGCACAAGATAAAGTAGAGAATAGCGGCTCCTACAAAGGCTGGAACATAGCTAGTCGTATCATAAGCCCATGTTTTAGCGACAAACATGATATCAACACCTGAGATAATGGCAACCGTTGAGGTATTTTTGATTAAGTTGACGACTTGGTTGGCCATAGGTGGTAGAATGACACGAAAGGCTTGCGGTAGGATAATCAAACTCATCGTTTGCTTGTAGGTAAAACCTTGAGATAGCGCCGCTTCAGTCTGTCCACGAGGGATAGACTCAATGCCTGAGCGAATAACCTCAGAGATATAAGCGCCATGATAGATACCGACACAGATAATTGAGGTCAAAAAAGCATTGATCATGATACCACCGTTTGTAATGATAGCAAGTCCATAATACACCACGACAAATTGTACTAAGAGTGGTGTGTTTTGAAAGACTTCGACATAGATACGCGCGATAAGGCGTAGCCATTTATTTTTGGTAGACGATAAGGCACCAAAGACGATGCCTAAACAGAGTGCTAAGATAAGCGCTCCAATAGACATCCCAAGAGTGTAGAGAAAACCTTTTGCAAATTCGCCAAAATGAGCAAAAAAATCAGCCCAACGTGATAAGGCAAAAGGACTGGTCGTTAAGATAGTCATAAGCCCTCCTTTTATGAGTTTGACTTGGCAGGGGTTAAGTCGTAGCGTTTGTAGATTTTTTCTAGGCTACCGTCTGACTTCCACTGCTTTAGGAGTTGGTTGATATAAGCTGTTAATTCGGTATTGGATTTTTTGGTGGCGATACCGTATTCTTGGGTATTAAAGCCTTGTGAGAGTATCTTGGTCTTTTGACTGCGATAACCGGATAAGATAGACTTATCCACCGAAAAAGCTTGAATGCGGTGAGCATATAGCGAGATAGCTAGCTCTGGGTAAGACCCTAGCTGGACAAAGTTAAAGTTGAGATGATGGGCTTTGCCATATTCTTCAATCAAAGCTTTTGTTGTTGAGCCTTGGGCTACTCCTATTGTTTGTTTATTAAGGTCTTTGATGGTATTGATACCACTTGATTTAGTGACAAGAAATCCGACTTCATCAGTGTAGTAGGGTTCTGAAAAGTTGTAGGATTTTTGGCGTTCGTCAGTGATAGTGTAGGTAGCAATGACCATATCAACTTGCCCATTATCCATAACCGCCTCACGCGTCTGAGCAGTGACTGGGACGTACTCTATCTTAACCCCCATACTTTTAGCGATTTTATTGGCAATATCAATCTCCATGCCTTCGTAGTTTTTAGACTCAGCACTATAATAGCCAAAGTTGGGAACATCTTGCTTGACACCTACGGTGAGGACACCTTTATCTTGGATTTTTTTGACTTGTGCAGAAGTACTCTCCAAGGCATGTGTCATGGGAGATAAGAGAATAGAAGTGATAAGGGCTAAAAACAAAACACCAATTGTTTTTTTTACCATATTAGTCTCCTTTTTAGGTTGTGGTTACACGCTCACTTGTGTGATTGATGATGTTGCTTAAAAATTGTTGGGCACGCGCTTCAGTTGGGTGATCAAAAAAGCCATGAACATCTGTCGTATCGACTAGGATTTGCCCCTCAGCCATGAAAATGATACGATCAGCCACTTCACGCGCAAATCCCATCTCATGCGTGACCACAATCATATTCATCCCCTCACGAGCTAGATTTTGCATAACTGTAAGAACGTCACCGATAGTTTCTGGGTCTAGAGCAGATGTTGGCTCGTCAAATAAAAGCACCTTAGGTCGCATAGCCAATCCACGTGCAATTGCGACACGTTGCTTTTGACCACCAGACAACATAGCTGGGTAAGAATCTTTACGATCCCACATGTTAACATAAGTTAAAAATTTTTCAGCGATAGCTTCGGCTTCCTTTTTAGGCATGTCAAGGACTTTAATAGGAGCTAGTGTCACATTTTCTAACACTGTTTTGTGAGGATAGAGGTTGAAATGTTGGAAAACCATGCCAACTTCTTTACGGAGTTCAGCCAATTCTTTGTTACTGGCATTGGCTAATTCGTGTCCATGGACAATCAGACTCCCTGTATCAATAGATTCTAAAGCGTTCATTGTCCGAATCAAGGTTGATTTACCAGAGCCAGAAGGACCTAGTAATACGACTACTTGACCTTCTTCGATGTCAAGATTGATATCGCGTAGCGCATGATAATCACCATAATATTTATCGACATTTTTGTATTCAATAAGAGCCATAACAAACTTCTCCTCCTTTTGAACATAATACTGAAAATTTTGTTAGGTTTTATAACATTACGATCATATTGTAGCATAAAGGGACTTATCTTGTCAATTTTTTCAGAAAATTAGTGAAATATAGGCTAAACGATGTCCTTCAGATAACATAATAAAGTCTTTTTATAAGCGATAGCGATCTAAAGAAGATGGCTAGCATAGTCTTTGGTGTATTTATTTTATAAAATTTGATATAATGGCAATGTTAGCTTTGAATGATTCGATTGATAGAGAGAGCAATATAAAGAAAAGAGGAGGATTGATATGAAAAAAATTCTCGTTGTTGATGATGAAAAACCCATTTCTGATATTATCAAGTTTAATTTAAGCAAGGAAGGCTATGATGTGGTAGCGGCTTTTGATGGCAATCAAGCCCTTGTTTTATTTGAGAGCGAGTCGCCTGACTTGGTGATTCTTGATTTGATGTTGCCTGAAAAAGACGGGCTTGAGGTGGCGCGTGAGATTAGAAAGACAAGCCATGTCCCTATCATCATGCTATCAGCTAAAGATAGCGAGATTGATAAGGTTATTGGACTTGAGATTGGAGCAGATGATTATGTGACCAAGCCGTTTTCTAACCGTGAGCTTTTAGCTCGTGTCAAGGCTCATCTAAGACGGACTGAAAATATCGAGTCGGCAGTAGCTGAGGAAAATGAAGAAGCAGGCTCAAATATTATCACCATCTCAAATCTTCAAATCGTCCCAGATGCGTTTATTGCTAGAAAGCATGGTGAGGATATTGAGTTGACCCACCGTGAGTTTGAGCTGCTCTATCATTTAGCGACGCATGCAGGGCAGGTCATGACACGTGAGCATCTCTTAGAGACTGTCTGGGGTTATGATTACTTTGGCGATGTGAGGACGGTTGATGTGACGGTGCGTCGTCTGCGTGAAAAAATCGAAGACACCCCTAGCCGACCTGAGTATATCTTGACACGTCGAGGCGTCGGTTATTATATGAAAGATTATGGTTAATACATTACGAAACATTAGAACCTTTGAGTTTATTCTCTTGGTTTTGTTGGCTTTTGTAGGAATTTATTTTCTGTTTCTGACTTATCGCGATATTCGTCTTGTCAAAAATCTACGTATCCTAAATGATAAAGTCAGAAGCCTCATGGATGGTCAGCAGTCTGCTGATGTGGAGCTAAAAGGGGAGCCTGAGATTGTAGAGCTAGGGCGTAGCCTCAACGCTTTAAATCGTGCTTATCGCGCGACTCATGATAGCTTGGCACAGGAAAAAAATCGCCTTTCAAATGTCATTACCTATATGACCGATGGCGTCCTTGCGACCAATCGCTCTGGTCGTATCACGATGATAAATGAAATGGCGCAAAAGCAATTTAATTTAACCGAAGAAGACGCTCTAGGCAAGCCTTTGATTGCTATCTTGGGAGAGGACTTAGACTATTCTTATCGTGATTTAGTTGAAAAGACACCTGATTTGACGCTTTATCGTCGAGATGAAACAGGAGAGTTTGTGACCTTACGTATACGATTTGCACGTAATCGCCATGACAGTGGTTTTGTGACGGGGCTTGTGGCAGTGAGTCATGATGCGACTGAGCAGGAAAAGGAAGAGCGTGAGCGTAGGCTTTTTGTATCCAATGTTAGTCATGAGTTGCGCACGCCTTTGACCTCGGTCAAATCGTACCTTGAAGCACTAGATGAAGGCGCTCTAAAGGAAGAAGTAGCTCCGCAGTTTATCCGTGTCTCTCTTGATGAGACTAATCGGATGATGCGTATGATTTCAGACTTATTATCATTATCTCGTATCGATAATCACGTCACGCAGCTAGAAGTCGAAATGACTAATTTTATTGCTTTTATCACGGCTATTTTGAATCGCTTTGATCAAATCAATGCCAAACAAACCAATCAAAAACATATTGAAATCATCAGAGATTATCCGCTAAGTCCCATTTGGATGGAAATTGATACGGATAAGATGACACAGGTCTTAGACAACATCTTAAATAATGCTATCAAATATTCGCCAGATGGTGGCAGTATTACGGTGAGTTTGCAAACAACGGAAAATCAGCTTATTTTGTCTATCTCAGACAAAGGTTTGGGTATTCCAAAGAAAGACTTGCCTTTGATTTTTGACCGTTTTTACCGTGTTGATAAGGCCAGAAGCCGTGCCCAAGGTGGCACAGGCCTGGGACTTTCCATTGCTAAGGAAATTGTCAAATTACACAAAGGCTTTATCTGGGCCAAAAGTGATTATGGTAAGGGCTCGACCTTTACTATTGTCTTGCCTTATGATAAAGAAGCGGTCGTCTATGATGAATGGGAAGAAGGAGAAGGTTAATATGACAAAAGACAGTGGCTTTCGCTACAGCATACTAGCCTCAGGCTCTAGCGGTAATGCCTTTTATGTTGAAACCAAAAAGCAAAGACTTTTGATTGATGCAGGATTGACTGGTAAAAAAATTACCAGTCTTTTAGCTGAAATCAATCGTAAACCAGAGGATTTAGATGCTATTTTGATTACGCATGAGCATTCTGATCATATCAAAGGTGTCGGTGTTCTTGCTCGTAAGTATCATTTGGACATCTATGCCAATGAAAAAACATGGGAAATCATAGATGACAAAGAGATGTTGGGTAAGATAGCTACCGAGCACAAACATATCTTTTCACGTGATGAGATGTTGACCTTTGGGGATTTGGATATCGAGAGCTATGGGGTGAGTCATGATGCACAGGATCCTCAGTTTTACCGCATCATGAAAGATAATAAGAGCTTTGTCATGCTGACAGATACAGGCTATGTGAGTGATCGGATGGCAGGATTGATTGAAAATGCAGATGCTTATCTGATAGAGTCTAATCATGACATTGATATTTTACGCTCAGGTGCTTATCCGTGGCACCTTAAGCAGCGTATCTTGTCTGATAAAGGACATCTCTCAAATGAAGATGGCGCTGAGACTATGATTAGAACCTTAGGGAATCGCACTAAAAAGATTTACCTAGGGCATCTTAGTAAGGAAAATAATATCAAGGAATTAGCACATATGACCATGGAGCATCAACTCATGGCAGCTGATATTGGGGTGGGGAGCGACTTAAAAGTCCTTGATACCTCTCCTGATGAAGCTTGTCCGCTGACCAATATATAAAAGTAGCAAAAAGGCTACTTAGGAGTTTTTCAGATAGACCAGATAGACGCTGGTCTTAGCTGATAACTCTTTTTTCATTTTGATAAATTTTTGGTATAATAGATAGGTCTTTGACCGACAATAGAAGGAGAAATGACGCATATGGAAACATTAGAGAAAAAATTGTCAACTGATTACGGCATTGTCTTTGAGGATAAGTCTTTATTAGAGACGGCTTTTACACACACTTCTTATGCCAATGAGCACCGTCTCCTAAAGATTTCACATAATGAACGTTTGGAATTTTTAGGAGACGCTGTTCTCCAGTTGTTGATTTCACGCTATTTATTTGAAAAATACCCTAAAAAACCAGAGGGTGATCTGTCAAAATTGCGCTCAATGATTGTTAGAGAAGAAAGCCTAGCTGGTTTTTCCAGAGATTGTGGCTTTGAGGCTTATATTCGTCTTGGAAAGGGCGAGGAGAAGTCTGGTGGACGTGAGCGAGCGACGATTTTAGGAGATTTGTTTGAAGCCTTTTTAGGTGCTTTATTGTTAGATAAGGGTGTGGAGGCTGTAGAATCTTTTTTAAATCAAGTGGTTATCCCACAAGTTGAAAAAGGGAATTATCAAAAGGTAAAAGATTATAAGACAGCGCTACAAGAATACCTACAAATCAATGGTGATGTGGCGATTAGCTATCGGGTCACAAAGGAGTCAGGGCCTGCCCATGCCAAGGTGTTTGATGTGAGTGTTTTTGTCAATGAAGAGCCAGTGAGCTGCGGTAGCGGTAAGTCTAAAAAACTAGCAGAGCAAGCGGCAGCTAAAAAAGCTCTTGATATATTGAGTGAGGCGTAGATGTTTCTAAAAGAGATAGAAATGCAAGGTTTTAAGTCCTTTGCAGATAAGACTGTGATTAGCTTTGATAAGGGCGTGACTGCTGTTGTAGGGCCCAATGGTTCAGGTAAGAGTAATATCACAGAGAGTTTACGTTGGGCTTTAGGGGAGTCAAGTGCAAAGAGTTTACGCGGTGCTAAAATGCCAGATGTGATTTTTGCTGGAACGCAAAACCGAAAACCGCTTAATTATGCCTATGTTGCAGTGACTTTTGATAATAGTGATGCTTTTATAGATAATAAAGGCGAGAGTGTTCGTGTTGAGCGTCGTATTTTCCGAAATGGAGATAGCGACTATCTCATTGATACGCAAAAAGTACGCCTGCGTGATGTCCATGATTTATTTATGGATACAGGTCTTGGGAGAGATTCATTCTCTATCATCTCACAAGGTCGTGTTGAAGAGATTTTCAATAGTAAAGCGCAAGATCGTCGCGCTATTTTTGAAGAAGCAGCTGGTGTTTTGAAGTATAAAACACGTAAAAAGGAAACGCAGTCAAAGTTAGGACAAACAAAAGACAATCTAGATCGCTTAGAAGATATCATCTACGAGCTAGAGGCCCAGCAAAAACCTCTCCAAAAGCAAGCTGAAATAGCTGAGCGCTTTTTGGAGATGGATGGTGAGCGTCAAGTGCTAGATTTGTCTCTTTTAGTCGCAGACATTGTCTCTGATAAGACAGCTTTAGCTGAGAAAGAAGAAGAGCTAAGCGAGCTCAATCAAAAGCTAGAGAGGTATTATGTCAATCGTCAAGCTTTAGAAAGTAAAAATCAAAAGCTTAAAGCAAAACGTCAAGCTCTTAGACAGACTAGTGGCGAGCAGCAGGCACAGCTCGTTAGTGTGACGGGCTTGGTCAGTGATTTACAAGGCCAAATAGACTTGGCTCACTTAGAAGTAAGCCAGTCAAGTCAGCAAAAAGAGCAGTTACAAGAGCAGCTTGATAAGCATGAGGATATGCTAGCAGACGAAACACGTGATAAAGAGCAAAAAAGCAAACATCTGATACGCTTAGAGAGTCAGCTTAAGGAAAAACAGCAGCGCATTCGTCTGCTGAAAAAAGAGCTTGAACACTATAGCAGTGACCCTGATCGTCTTATAGAAGAGCTTCGTGAGCAGTTTGTGGGCTTGATGCAAAAAGAGGCAGACTTGTCTAACCGCTTGACTTCTCTAAAAGCGCAGCAAAATCAGCAAGAAGAAATCACGAAAACGCACCAAAATGAAGTCAAGCAACTCTCGCTTGACTTAGCAGAACTTGAGCGTGATAGTGGCGCTTTGGCTGACGGCTATCAGCAGTCTCAAAAAGCAGTATCTGATTTAGTGAGCACTTACCGCACTCAAGAAGATAGCTTTCAGGAGCTAAGAGCGAACTATCAAGAAAGCCAGCAAGCTCTTTTTGATATCATGGATAAGCTAACTAGTAAAAAAGCGAGGTATGGTAGCCTTGAGGCCATTATGGCCAATCATAGTCATTTTTATGCAGGTGTCAAAGCGGTCTTACAAGCTCAAGATCGCTTAGAAGGCATTATCGGTGCGGTCAGTGAGCATCTCTCTTTTTCAAGTGAGTATCAAACAGCTCTAGAGATTGCTTTGGGAGCTAGTAGTCAACATATCATCGTAGCAGATGAAGCCGCTGCTAAGTCTGCTATTGCTTTTTTGAAAAAAGGACGTCATGGTCGTGCGACTTTTTTGCCTTTGACAACGATTAAAGAGCGCTTTTTATCCCAGCAACAAATGAGCCTTTTAGCAGAGTGTGCAGGTTTTCAAGGTCTAGCTAGCCAATTGGTTGAGGTTGACGATAAGCTAAACGTTATTATGGCCAATCTTTTAGGTGTGACAGCTATTTTTGATACCGTTGAGCATGCTAATCAAGCGGCTAAGCGCTTAGCTTACAAGGTACGTATGGTGACACTAGACGGGACAGAGATTCGTCCTGGAGGTTCTTTTTCTGGTGGTGCTAGCCGTCAAAATAATACCATTTTTATCAAACCAGAGTTAGACCAGCTTGCTTTGGAGATAGAAGCATTGACTAAAGAGCAGCTAACGAGTGAAAAAGCTGTCGAGCGGTTAAAACAAGAGCTTGATTTGAAAGAAGCTGACTTATTAGCGCTAAAATCACAAGGCGAAAAAGCGCGTTTAAAAGAGCAGGCTGCACAGTTAGCACACCAGCAAGCCCTTAGTCGATTGGAAGATATGAGAGCGACTTATGACGCGCGTCGTCATCATCTTGTTGATAAAGAGCTAGATCAGCTCCTTGATGAGACTAAAAGCCTAGAGCAAGACTTGCAAGCCATAGAAAAGCAAAAAGAGACTCTTAGTCAGCAGATTGATAGTATCAAATCAGATAAAGATAGCGTGCTTAAAAAACAAACTGAGTTGACAAGACAAGTCTCTGACTTGCAGTTAAGTGAGCGTGATGATGCCAGCGAGTTGAAGTTTGAGCGTGAAAATCTGAAACGCCTAGACCAACAACTAGAGCAGAGACAAAGTGAAATAGCTCACCTCAAGACACGCTTATCTCAGGAAAAAACACAGTCCTTAAAAGATAAGTTACCTGTCTTGAACCAACAGCTAGCCGATGCTAAGGAGACAAAAGACTCTTTAGAGCGTCAGCAAATACAGCTAGGTTTTGAGTTAGAGGATTATGAAGCTCAACTAGAAGAGCTAGAAGAGGCTATGATCAATGAACAGCAGACAAATGAGACATTGATTGCTCAAAAAGCTACTTGTCAGGCTAGCTTTGACCAAATCAGCCAACGTTTGCGTCATTTTGCGCGTCGTATCAGTGAAGATTATCAACTCAGCTTAGACGAAGCCAAACAAAAAGCAGCTGTCTTAGATAATCCTGAGCTTGCTAGGGAGCAGTTGGCGCAGCTAGAGCGTGGTATCAAGGGCTTAGGTCCTGTCAATGTCGATGCGATTAGTCAGTTTGCAGAGCTCAATCAGCGCCTAGGTTTTCTTAATGGGCAAAAAGCTGATTTATTAGCTGCTAAAGACCTTCTTTTAGGGACTATTTCTGATATGGATGAGGAGGTCAAACAGCGCTTTAAAGAGACTTTTGAAGCGATTCGTGAGAGTTTCAAAGAGACTTTTAAGAGCATGTTTGGTGGTGGTAGTGCTGATTTGGTGTTGACGTCTGATGATTTGCTAGAGGCTGGTATTGAGATTTCCGTACAACCTCCAGGCAAAAAAATTCAATCCCTAAACTTGATGTCTGGTGGTGAGAAAGCCTTGTCAGCGCTAGCGCTTTTATTTGCGATTATCCGTGTCAAGACAGTACCTTTTGTCATTCTTGATGAAGTTGAGGCAGCCTTAGATGAAGCTAATGTTAAGCGTTTTGGTGATTATCTCAATCGTTTTGACAAGTCAAGCCAGTTTATCGTGGTGACACACCGAAAAGGGACTATGGAAGCTGCTGATAGTATCTATGGTGTGACTATGCAAGAGTCGGGAGTGTCCACTATTGTGTCAGTCAAATTAAAAGAAGCTACAGAGCTGACTAGACAGTAGCATGCAAAGAGAAGGCAGTTGTCCACTAACGGACACTGCTTTTTTGTCTAGTCTGTGTTATAATAAACATGATGTAGTTATCAACAACGACAATGAAAAGGAATAAGGCAGTTGGTGCCGTAGAATAAGGTAGAGTGTATGATAAAACTAATTGCAACGGATATGGATGGTACCTTTTTAGATGATAAAGGGCAGTATGACAAGGAGCGCTTTAGGAGATTATTGAAGCGGCTAAAGCAAAGAGGAATTGTCTTTGTGGGAGCGTCAGGGCGCTCGCTACTAGCCTTAGAGAGACTGTTTTCAGACGTCGTTTCTGACATGGCCTTTGTCGCTGAAAATGGCGCTGCTGTCCTAGTCGATGATAGCTTAAGCTATGAACAAACACTAGCTAAGGAGCAATATCTGGAAATAGTTGCTTTATTAGAATCTAGTCCTTATATGACAGGAAAGAGCTATTTGTTATCGGGACAAAAAGGTGCTTATGTCTCACAAGACGCTGATAAAGCTTATATTGATTTTATCTCACACTATTATGATAATCTGATGTTGGTGTCATCGTTTGAAGAGGTAAATGATTCGATTTATAAATTGACCGCTAATTTTGAAGCTGACAATTTATCTGAGGCGCAGCAGTGGGTAAGTGATCGTTTGGCTTATGCGACTGCTGTGACGACAGGCTTTCAGTCTGTTGACATTATCTTAAAAACAGTGACTAAGCAAACAGGGCTTGAGCATTTGTGTCAAAAGCTAGGGATTTCAAAAGAAGAGGTCATGGCTTTTGGAGATAATCTTAATGACTATGAGATGTTACGTTTTGTAGGCTTGCCTCTTGCGACTTCAAATGCTAAAGATGAGATTAAAGCTATTAGTCAAGACGTTATTGGCCATTGTAATGACAATGCTGTCATCAGCTATATAGAGGAGTTTTTAAATGCATAACCATGATATTAAACTAATTGCCATTGACTTAGACGGGACCTTATTTAACAGTCACAAAAAAGTCACTACTGCTAATCAAAATGCCTTAGCCAAAGCACGTCAAAAAGGTGTTAAAGTTGTTATTACGACAGGTCGGCCGCTAAAAGCGATTGGTAATTTATTAGAAGAGCTAAATCTAGTGTCTGATGAGGATTATTGTATTACATTTAATGGCGGTTTGGTGCAAAAGACGACTGGTGATATTTTAGATAAATCAGCTCTTAGTTATCAGGATTTAGAGACTATTTACGCTCATTTAGAGCCGTTGGGGCTTCCTTTTGATGTTTTGAGTGATGGTATTGTCTATAGCCTTCCTTCAAAAGGCAACCACTCGCTTTATCCTACAGCCAATCCCATGCTGACTTTTGTCGCTTTAGAGCGATTTGAGGATATTCCACGCGATGTGACTTATAATAAGGTAGTCACAGTCACGGAGGCAGCTTTTTTAGACCAACAGTTGACAAAGCTAGAAGCAGAGATTTTTGAACAATATGAAGCGTTTAAGTCACGTGATATTATTTTTGAAATCATGCCAAAAGGTGTCCACAAAGCAAGTGGCTTGGCGCAGCTATGTCAGCATTTAGCTTATGACTCTAATCAGGTGATGGCTATTGGAGATGAGGAAAATGATATCAGTATGATTGAGTGGGCTGGTCTGGGTGTTGCCATGGCAAATGCCACAGACAAAGTCAAACAAATCGCAGATCAAGTGACAACAAAGACAAATGAAGCTTCTGGTGTAGCCGAAGCTATTGAAAAATATGTATTAAGTGAGGAAGACTAATGGGCTTATTCGACCGATTATTTGGACGACAAACAACAGATGATCTAGAGCTAGATAGTAACGAAAAAGAAGTAGCAACAGATGATGTAGAGCTGATCTCAAGTGAGGCCTCTAGCACGACCGAGGAAGAAAAACAAAAAGACAGCCTAATCTCTGATGAGACTGAGCCAGAACAGCAAGACGACAAGGTTTTTTCTGACGAGAGTGAAGCAGATGAGCGTGAAGGGAGCTCACTTGTCACTTCCGAGGAACTTGAAATCCTACCTAGCTCAGAGCATGAGGAGATTTCTTCTCTAAAAGAGCAAGAGGATATTAACTCCAGTCAATCGTCTGAGGAGTCTGTATCTACTGTAAGTGAGACTTCTGAGTTAGCCAATTCCCTGAGTTCAGAGCTTGATGTTGACAAAGAAGGTCCGTCTCAAAAAGAACGTGATTTTATGGTGGATTATTATGCTAAACGTGCCGCTATTGAAGCCTCACTAGCTAGCGAGGCTTCTAGCTCAGAATCAGATGGTCTAGAGATGGCTAGTGAGCTAGAGGATGCTGTTGAAACCACGCAGGAGAAATACAACCGCACACTGAAAAAAACACGCACAGGCTTTGGGGCGCGTCTGAATGCCTTTTTAGCGAATTTTCGTCGTGTGGATGAGGATTTCTTTGAAGAATTAGAAGAAGTGCTTATCTTATCAGATGTGGGTGTGAGCGTTGCAACTCAGTTGACAGAGGATCTTCGCTATGAAGCTAAGCTGGAAAATGCCAAACGTGCTGAAGATTTACGCCATCTCATCATCGAGAAGTTAGTCGATATCTATGAAAAAGACGATGTCTATAATGAGACAGTCCAATTTCAAGAGGGTTTGACAGTGATGCTTTTTGTTGGTGTCAATGGTGTGGGTAAGACAACTTCTATCGGAAAGCTTGCTCACCAGTACAAGCAAGAAGGCAAAAAGGTCATGTTGGTGGCAGCTGATACCTTTCGTGCAGGTGCTGTGGCCCAGCTTGTCGAGTGGGGGCGCCGTGTTGATGTTCCAGTAGTGACAGGTCCTGAAAAAGCAGATCCCGCTAGTGTCGTTTTTGATGGGGTTAATCAAGCTGTGGCAGAAGGCATTGATATCTTGTTGATTGATACGGCAGGACGCTTGCAAAATAAAGATAATTTGATGGCAGAGCTAGAGAAGATAGGGCGTATTATTAAGCGCGTGATTCCAGATGCGCCACATGAGACCCTATTAGCACTGGATGCATCGACAGGGCAAAATGCGCTTAGTCAAGCCAAGGAATTTTCAAAGATTACACCACTGACAGGCCTTATCCTAACTAAAATCGACGGTACAGCTAAGGGTGGTGTTGTTTTAGCCATTCGTCAAGAATTGGATATTCCTGTCAAATACATTGGTTTTGGTGAGAAGATAGATGACATCGGTGCCTTTAACTCAGAAGATTTTATGCGTGGTTTGCTAGAAGATATCATGTAAATAAAAAGATGTAAGGAGGAGATGTAGGATGACATCCTTTAGAATATTACATAACCGTGATTTAGGCAATATTCTGGTACCTGTCAATTTTCCAAATAATATCTTGAGTCGTGCCATAGGTGATTGCCAAAATGTCATCAAGCATTATGATAGGATGACAGATATCAGCTATTACATGCAGTTTATAGTGGCGAATAACCATGAGAGTGCTCCTTTTAAGCTAGAAAAAGTTAATAATTATGATAAAAAAAGCTTTATCAGAGCCTTTGTCAACCGCATTAGCGATAATTTTGAGGAAGCAGAAAGCTTTTTAAACGAATATGAAATCTTTCCTCAAGATATTGAATGCTCTTCCAATAAAGCCCTTTTGAGAGCTGAATCAAAAGAAGAAGAGCCAAGTAAAGGAGAAGCTAGTGATGAGGATGTAGCAACTCCTCATCACTCTCTGTTAAGTAAGCTCCCTCAAACCAATGGTCCCTTCTCTTCAGAATCCTTAGAGATATTAACAGGAGGTAATCTAGGTGAAAATGGTTCTATCACTGTTGAGCAAGAAGAAATATTACTTAGAGATAGTATCAACTATTACTTGACAAAGCTAGGCTTAAAGACACTCTCTAAAGAGACTTTAGAGACCTATCCACTCTACAGCCTCTCAACAAAAGGAGATGCCTTATTAAAAGTCAATTTGATGGATTATTTTGAGGATTACTATACACATACCTATTTTGTCTCCAACCGTAGCATGCAAATGGCAATGGCTAGATTAGGTTTTATTGAATTTTTAGATGTCAATTGGCATATTCCTGGCACTTTTTTTGAAGCTCTTTATTTTTTAGCCTATATACAAGATAATAACGATATTAAACATGAATTAGAAGTCTTACTACTAGGTGAGCGTGTTTTAAAAGAAAAAGCTTTAGTAATACATTTTGAAGAAAAATGACTTAGATTATAACATAATGATAAAAAATCACCGCACAAGCGGTGATTTTTGAGCTTAAAAGATACGATAAACATAAGGGTTATTGGGTTGTTTGGTTTCTTGGCTGTGTGTGATGTGAAGGGTCGGTAGGGTTTGCTTGAGCATTTGATTGTACTCTAGCTGAATCTGACCTGTCACTGTTAGCCAGGTATTGTCATCATAGTCTTTCTCTAGCCCAGTCGTCAACAAGCCATAGACACCAGAGTCTGCGATGCAGTGAATGATACCAAAGCGAAAGAGAAACTGATAATGCTCATGCCCAGGTTCATTGTAAACAAAGCCTGTATAAGTAATGTCTCGACCTGAAAAATCATCAGGATAGAGGTAAATCAACTCCATCACTTCCATGTAGTTTTCAGTAGTGATCGTGATAGCGTCATGTCCAGCGTATTTGGCTAGTTCTTTACTCATCTCTTTTTCGTAAGCATTTGAGGTGAAAAAGGAGCTAGTATCTGGCTTTAGATACTGAACACTGATGCCTTCTTCACTGACTCCTGAGCGACTTGAGCCAGCTGCTAGTGGGAAATGGTAGCCCTTGGCAGATACGGTAGTCGAGTCAAGTGTTACCGTAGGCACACATAAGCCCACCACGATAGGCAATAAGAGAATGATAGGACTCGTTATCTTAGCGAGTCTGCTTGTCATATGGCTGTGTAGCGGCAGATTCTTTATCCAGATAAATAACTGCACAACAGCAAGGATAAAGGATAAAATCATGGTGATATAAGCAAGGTAGGCGTAGTGGGTATTGATATATTGATTGAGCTTTCCTGTGGATTGGAGATACATGGAAAGCTCGAAATAACCTGCTAGAATTAAAAATCGAATCATCTAAAGCACCCCCACAATTAAGCAGTAAATGGTGACTAAAAGGCAAGAAATCAGCACAAACTGCATGATAAAGCGTTTTTTAAAACTTTTAGCCATCATCATAAGGTTTTTAATATCTACCATAGGTCCAATCAGTAAAAAGGCCATAACAGGAGCTAAGCCAAAAGTCGATAGTAAGGAAGCACCGATAAAAGCATCCGCTTCACTACACAGCGATAAGAGAAAAGCTAAGCTCATCATGACTAAAATAGCTGTCAAAGGGCTATGTCCGATAGTTGTAAGGACACGTGTTGGAACAAAGATTTGCATGGCAGAAGCCACCAAGGTCCCAAAGACCAAGTAGCGCCCTGTGTCAAAGAATTCATCAATAGCATGTGTTAGCACGAGAAAAATCTTTTTAAACCACGGCTCTGAGTGATAGTCGTGGATGTGAGGAGTAGCTCTATTTTCCTTTAGGATGTCATCATCTAGGACATAAGCCAAGAGTAGCCCAAGGACAAGAGCGACTAAAAAAGCCCCTACTAAGCGTAAGATCACAACAGACCAGGAATTGCCAAAGGCGGAATAAGTGGCCAATAAGACGATAGGATTGATGATAGGAGCCGTCGTCAAAAAAGGAATAGCGGTATAAGAAGGTACCTTTTTATCTAAAAAACGGTTGATAATAGGCACAATACCACATTCACAAGACGGAAAGACAAAACCAATCAGACTGCCAAAAACAACACGTAATAGTTTTTGTTTTGGTAAAAAACGATTAACCTTGTCAGGTGTGACAAAGACCTCAATAATACCTGAAAAAATGGCTCCTAAAAGGACAAAAGGAAGAGCTTCGATGATAATGGACAAAAAAATCGCCAGCCATTGTAAGACATTATCAGGGAGTTGATGAAAGATTGTCATAGCTAGTCTTTAGCCTTTTCTTTTTGGTTTTCTTTAGCCTCTTCTTTAGGATCAGTAAGGGTTGCAAAACCAGCAAAAAGCTTCTCTAGCGAATCTTGACGTTTATGAGTAATAGCCATAAGGGTACCTACTTTCTATGCATTAGTCTTTTTATTATACTATACTTGCCTTAAAATAACAGGCTTTAGCCTTGTCTTGAAATGTTGTGTTATTTTGCTTATAATAAAACAAAACGTAAAAGGAGTGTTTATGGCTGACCCTTTGATTTTTGATACTGATGTGGCAAGACAAAAGCCTAGTAATGCTGACGCGTGTCCTTTTTGCGATCGTAAGCAATTGGCACGTATCTTAGATGAAAAAGATGACATGCTCTGGATTGATAATAAATACCAAACGATCAAGCAGGCTTATCAGACTTTAGTCATCGAGACAAAGGATCATAAGGCACATTTTGCCAATTACTCACGCCAAAAGGCTTTTGAGGTCTTATCGTATTTTTTATCTTGCTGGGAAAAACTAAGGGCCAAAGATGGTGTTCAGTCAGTGATTGCTTTTAAAAATTTTGGGGCTTTATCAGGCGGTAGCCTAGAGCATTCGCATATGCAATTAGTAGCGTTTACAGATAGGGATGCCCATCAAAATATCCGCAAAGAACATCTTATAGGAGCGCTTATTTATCGTCAAGATGGGGTAGATGTTAATGTCTCCTCACATCCTTTTATGGGGATTACGGAGTTTAATATCTGTGCTAAATCGCTCAATAGGACTTTCTCTAACCTACTTCAAGATGTGATTAGGTATGTTTTGACACGGTTATTTTCAGGGCGTTGTAACTCTTACAATCTCTTTTTCATCACTCAAGAAGATAAGTTAGTCTGTAAAGTGGTGCCACGTTTTGTGACTAGTCCTTATTTTATCGGCTATGGCTTGACGCAGGTAGCTAGTCCTATCTCAAGAGATGAGCTTCAAAAGGATATGAAAGATTGGCTAGAGCAAGTTCCTGATTGACTTTAGAAGACTTTATGATGTGTTTTTGCTATTTCAGTTTTAGAAAAAGACAATTCTCTAATGACGGGGTTGTCTTTTTTTAGTATGAGCTAAGTGGTTGCATTTATCACTACATAGTGATAATATAATCTTACATCATTTAGGAGGTAGAGCTTATGGCTATTGAACTAGGTATTACAACATTTGGAGAAACGACGCTGCTAGAAGGATCAGGGAAGCTAATAGCTCATGATGTGCGTATCCGTGAGTTAGTGGATGAAATCCATCTGGCTGATGAAGTTGGCTTGGATATTTATGGTATTGGTGAACATCATCGAGATGACTTTGCCGTCTCAGCGCCAGAGATTATCTTGGCAGCAGCCGCTAGTAAGACCAAGCATATTCGCTTAAGTTCTGCGGTTACTATCCTATCCTCAAGCGATCCTGTGCGTGTTTATCAACAATATGCGACCATCGATGCTTTATCACAAGGGCGAGCTGAGATTATGGCTGGTCGAGGGTCTTTTATTGAGAGTTTTCCCCTTTTTGGTTATGATTTGGCAGACTATGATGCTCTTTTTGAGGAAAAATTAGCCATGCTTTTAGAAATCAATAAAGGGGTCAATCTGAATTGGCAAGGACATCATACGCAGACAGTCACCAATCGGCCAGTCTATCCAAGGGCTTATCAAGAGAGCTTACCTGTTTGGGTAGCGACAGGTGGTAGCTTAGAGTCAACTGTTCGTATAGCTGAGCTTGGTTTACCTATTGTGTACGCTACTATTGGAGGCAATCCAAAGGCTTTTGCTAAATTGGTTGCCATTTATAAAAAAATTGGTCAACAAGCAGGACATGACCCTAAAAGACTTCAGGTAGCGGCACATTCGTGGGGCTGGATTGAAGAGGATAATCAAGCGGCTATTGAGCATTATTATCATCCGACCAAGCAGACAGTTGACCGTATCGCAAAAGACAGAGATCATTGGTCAGAGATGACAAAGGCTGATTATTTGGCTGCTGTCGGTAAAGACGGTGCTATGATAGTGGGCGATCCCGATCACGTTGCTCAAAAAATCATCTCCCTTATCGAGTCGCTAGAGCTTAATCGGTTTATGTTGCATCTACCAGTGGGTTCTATGCCTCATCAAGAGGTCTTAAAAGCTATTCGTCTTTATGGTGAGCAAGTCGCTCCAAAAGTTAGAGCTCATTTTGCAGCTAAAGCCAACAAATAAGCTCAAATTTTAGCCAAAACATGCTATAATAGGTCTTATGGAAAATGCAACTATAACAGCAATTGCCCAAGAATTAGGGCTTAATGACAAGCAAGTAAGCGCAGTTCTTAACCTCACCAAAGAAGGAAATACCATTCCTTTCATTGCCAGGTATCGAAAAGAAGCAACTGGTAATCTCGATGAGGTAGTGATTAAGACAATCATTGATAAAGACAAGCTGCTGACAGCTTTAAGTGAGCGTCGAGAGACGATACTAGCCAAGATTGAAGAGCAAGGAAAGCTGACAAAGGAGCTAAAGACAGCGATTTTTGAAGCGAACACGCTAGCGACATTAGAAGACCTGTATTTACCCTACAAGGAAAAACGGCGTACTAAAGCAACCATTGCCAAAGAAGCAGGGCTTTTGGGCTTAGCACGTCTCATCCTACAAAATGACAAAGACCTAGAAGATAAGGCAGCTACTTTTTGTGGCGCAGACTTTGATACAGTGGCTAAGGCTCTTTCTGGAGCTGTTGATATTCTCATTGAGGCTATGGCAGACGACCCTAATATCCGCTCTTTTGTCTATCGTCAGCTCAAGCAGTATGGTTTGTTGACGTCGCAAGTCAAGGACGATAGTTTAGATGAGCAAAAGGTATTTAGTATTTACTATGATTTTCAAGAAAAGGTAGAAAAGCTTCAAGGCTACCGTGTGCTGGCGCTAAATCGTGGGGAGAAGCTAGGTATTTTAAAAGTCGCCTTTTCTTATGATATTGACATTATGATTCGCTTTGTTGGCGCACGATTTAAGGAGCGAAATACTTATATTGATAAGGCTATTATCGATGCCTTGAAAAAGAAGGTTATTCCAGCTATGGAGCGTCGCATACGCACAGAATTAACCGAAACAGCAGAAGAAGGGGCTATCTCAGTCTTTACAGACAACCTCCGTCATCTCTTGTTGACCTCCCCCTTAAAGGATAAGATGGTCCTAGGATTTGATCCAGCCTTTCGTACAGGTGCTAAATTAGCCGTTGTTGAGCCAACTGGAAAATTAGTGGAAACACAGGTCATCTACCCTGTGGCGCCAGCTGATAAACTTCAGATTGAACAGGCCAAAAAAGATTTAGCTCAGTTATTGGCGCGATATGATATTGACATTATCGCTATCGGAAATGGTACAGCTAGTCGTGAGAGTGAGGCTTTTGTGGCTGAGGTGTTAAAAGATTTTCCACAAGTTTCTTATGTCATTGTCAATGAAAGTGGTGCTTCTGTGTACTCAGCAAGTGAGCTAGCTCGCGAGGAATTTCCAGATTTGACAGTTGAAAAGCGCTCAGCAATCTCTATTGCTAGACGTCTTCAAGACCCTTTAGCTGAGCTAGTTAAAATTGACCCCAAATCCATTGGTGTCGGGCAGTATCAACATGATGTCAATCAGAAAAAATTGGCTGAGAATCTTGATTTTGTCGTTGAAACAGTGGTCAATCAGGTCGGTGTCAATCTCAACACTGCCAGTAGCGCTCTTTTAGAGCATGTATCTGGCTTGAGCAAGACCATTGCTACTAATATTGTGGCTTATCGTGAGGAAAATGGTAATATCTTATCTCGAGATGAGCTCCACAAGATCCCTCGCTTAGGGACAAAAGCATTTGAGCAGGCAGCAGGCTTTTTACGTATTCCTGAATCAAGCAATATCTTGGACAATACAGGGGTGCATCCTGAGCGTTATCCATTTGTAGAGCGATTGTTAGCAGACAATGGCATTACAAGTCTTGATGATAAGGCAAAAGATCAGCTACTAGCCTTGTCAAATGCCATAGACGACCTAGCTATTCAATACGGTATTGGAGTAGAGACGCTAAAAGATATTATGGCAGATTTAGTGAAGCCTGGTCGTGATTTGCGAGATGATTTTGCAGCGCCTAAGCTACGTCAGGATGTCTTGGATATTTCAGACCTTGAGTTGCACCAGCAGCTCGAAGGGACGGTTCGTAATGTGGTTGATTTTGGTGCTTTTGTGGATATTGGCTTGCATGATGATGGCCTTATCCATATCTCTCAGATGAGTAAGAGTTTTATTAGTCATCCCAGTCAAGTCGTCTCTGTCGGTGATATTGTCACGGTCTGGGTATCAAAGATTGATCGTGAACGTCAAAAAATAAACCTATCCTTATTAAACCCTCATGAATCTCACTAATTATGTCAAAAAAGTCTCCTTGGAGGATTTTGGACGTCCTTTTTGCCATCAGGCTCAGTGGAATAACCGCCTGAGAAGTACAGGGGGACGTTTTTTCCCAGCAGACGGTCATCTGGATTTTAATCCCAAACTTTATGCAGCTTATGGCTTAGCTGTGTTTCGCAAGATTGTCAAGCATGAGCTTTGCCATTACCATCTTTATTATGCGCATAAAGGCTACAAGCATGGCGATAAAGATTTTAAAGACTTACTTAAGCAAGTGGATGGGTTACGCTATGCGCCAAAGCTCGATACAAAGACTCGTCTTTATACTTATCAATGTCAGAGCTGTCATATGATGTATCGAAGAAAGCGTCGTGTGAATACCAAAACCAGAGTGTGTGGTGTGTGCCATGGACCGCTCGTTTTTAAAAATCAGTCGTAAGGCTGATTTTTTTGTGAGCTTGCTGTGCTATACTAGTTTCATAGACTAAAAAGAGAGGGTGCTTCTTATGAAATCACGATTTTATAAACAACGTCAAAACAAATGTTTAGCAGGTGTTATTGCTGGTTTGGCTGATAAGTTTGGCTGGGATTTAGGCTTGGCACGTGTTATTGCAGCTCTCTTGATTTTCGTGTCCCGATATGGTTTGATTTTGTATATTTTATTGGCTATTTTTCTACCTTACAAAGAGGACATTGAGTATGAGCAGTACGGACAAGGTCCTAGAAAGCGTAAGGATGCCGAGGTAGTCAATGATGATGATGGTTGGTTTTGGTAATCGTTCTCAATAAAAAGGACTGTTGATGAGGCTGATAAACAGTCTCATTTTTTTAAGTTTGATGAGATATAGAGCAAATGTCAACATTCTTAGTATCCTATTTGTCACATATTGTGGTATAATGATAACGATAACCATTTACCACAATATGTGTGGGTTTGCTATAAGGAGATAGACATGTCGGTAACAGTCCAGATGCTGGTCGATAAGTTGAAGTTAGAGGTCATCTATGGTGATGATGACTGCTTAGCTACTGAGATTACGACAGCTGATATTTCACGTCCAGGGCTTGAGATGACTGGGTATTTTGATTATTATTCACCTGAGCGTTTGCAGCTTTTAGGGATGAAAGAGTGGTCTTATATGAATAAGATGACTGCTCATAATCGCTATCAAGTCTTAAAAGAGATGTTTCGTCCAGAAACGCCAGCTCTTATTGTGGCAAGGAGCTTAGCTATTCCAGATGAGATGTTGCGTGCAGCGCGTGAGCATCATGTGGCTATTTTGCAGAGCCATGTACCTACTAGCCGTTTATCAGGTGAGATTTCTTGGTATCTTGATTCTTGTCTAGCTGAGCGTATCAGTGTTCACGGTGTATTGATGGATATCTATGGTATGGGTGTCCTTATCCAAGGGGACTCTGGTATTGGAAAGAGTGAGACGGGTCTTGAGTTGGTCAAAAGAGGGCATCGTCTAGTGGCTGATGATCGTGTAGATGTCTTTGCCAAGGACGAGGAGACCTTGTGGGGAGAGCCAGCTGAGATTTTGCGACATCTCCTAGAGATTCGTGGGGTTGGTATTATCGACGTCATGAGCCTCTATGGTGCTAGCGCAGTTAAAGATTCGTCTCAGGTGCAGTTGTCTATTTATCTTGAAAATTTTGAGCGAGGTAAAGAGTTTGACCGTCTAGGTAATGGCAATGAGGATATTGAATTATCTGGCGTTAAGATTCCACGGATACGTATCCCTGTCAAGACAGGTAGAAATGTATCTGTGGTCATTGAAGCGGCAGCGATGAATTACCGTGCCAAACAAATGGGATTTGATGCGACAAAAACCTTTGAAAATCGCTTGACAGAGCTGATTGGTCGCAATGAGGAAGCCAAATGATAAATCCCATTGCTATCCAGTTAGGTCCCTTTGCTATTCATTGGTATGCTGTTTGTATCGTAACAGGAGCTATTTTAGCGGTTTACTTGAGCATACGTGAAGGGAAAAAGCACGGTATTAGTCAAGATGACATCTTAGATTTTATCTTAATCGCCTTTCCCCTAGCTATTGTGGGTGCTAGGCTTTACTATGTGGCTTTTGAGTGGTCTTATTATAGTAAGCATTTAAGCGAGATTATAGCTGTTTGGAATGGTGGTATTGCTATCTATGGCGGTCTTTTGAGCGGTGCCTTGGTTTTAATGATTTTTTCTTACTACCGCATGATAAATCCGATAAATTTCCTAGATGTTATAGCACCGTCTGTCATGTTGGCGCAGGCTATTGGGCGTTGGGGCAATTTTATCAACCAGGAAGCCTACGGCAAAGCCGTAGATAATCTTGATTATCTACCTGCTTTTATCAGACAACAGATGTATATCGATGGTAGTTATCGTGTTCCGACCTTTCTTTACGAGTCTCTTTGGAATCTTTTGGGCTTTGTGATTATTGTATGGTTAAGACAACGTCCAAGGTTATTGAAGCAAGGAGAGATTTTAGCCTTTTACCTGATATGGTATGGAAGTGGACGTTTTGTCATTGAAGGAATGCGAACAGACAGCCTCTACTTCATGGGCTTGAGGGTATCTCAGTGGCTATCGTTACTACTTGTCGTTGTAGGACTTGTCTTTGTGATTTATCGACGTCTAAAGGGTATTGGACAGTATTATTCAGAAATAAAAGGAGGACAGTAATATGGAGGGAACGGCAGTTCTCATCATCGCTATTGCATTTGCTATTTTGGTCTTATATTTGGTGTTGCTTTTAAGAAAGGTGTCTCGTGTTGTTGGCGAAGCGCAAAACACTCTGAAGGTGCTGACTAGTGACGTCAATGTCACACTCCATCAGACTAATGATATCTTAGCTAAAGCAAATGTATTGGTTGAAGATGTCAATGGCAAGGTAGCGACGATTGATCCTCTTTTTGAGGCGGTTGCTGATTTGTCAGAAAGCGTGTCTGATCTAAACGCCCAAGCTAGAGCCTTTAGCATGCGTGCTAGTAGTGTTGGAAGCAACGTTGCAAAAGCAAGCTCGGCTTTTGCCGTTGGAAAAATGGCTAGTAAGCTATTTCGCAAAAAAGAGCAAGAAAATTAAAGAATAGAGGATTTTTAACATGAACAAATGGATGAGTACAATTATTGTCGGTGTCGCTTCAGGTGCAGCAGCAGCTTATTTCTTGGCTAGCGAAAAAGGTAAAGACATGAAAAAACGTGCCTCAAAAGCCTATCAAGATTACCGTGAAAACCCTGAAGAATATCATCAAAAAGCTAAAGATAAGGCTAACGAATATTCTCACCTAGCTGTTGATACCTTTAATGATTACAAGGAAAAATTTGAATCTGGCGAAATTACTAAAGAAGATGTGATTTCTGCTGTTAAGGAAAAAAGTGATGAAGTTGTCAGCAAAGCAGGAGATGTGATTGATCAAGTCAAATCTAAATTTAGCGATGTCGCTAGTGCTGATAAAGAGGTCGTTAATGCTGAAGATGTCAAAGCAGAAGTCGATGATATTGTGATCGAGCTCAAAGATATCAAGCCAAGTGATGAGACCAAGGAGTCAAGTGACGAATTGAGCACTGTTTCTGAGCCAGTACCAGTAGTAGAGTCAGCTCCAGTCGCGTCACAAGAATCACAAGAACAAGAAAACACGTCAGAACATACAGAAGCTTAATCTTAAAACTCCCTAGAAATATGAACTGTTCCCTGTCAAGTGGACAATGAAATAATAAAAGATTTAAGCAACGGCCTTGTTCCT